>NZ_JBHZDH010000006.1:39006-138463 GCF_042755925.1 Lysinibacillus sp. NPDC059133
CTATTGGTCCGGTTAATATTGATAAAGCCGGTCCTAATTTACTAAACACTCCTATAATTGTACCGACAGTTGATATTACTGATCCAAATGCTACAAGAACTGGCCCAATAACTGCCGCAATCCCACCAATAATCGTAATTAGCGTTTTGGTACCATCGCTAAGGTTAGAAAACTTTTCAATCCATGGTTGTAGCTTTTCTAAAAAACTCTTAACGATCGGTATTAAAATATTTCCAATGCTAATTCCAATATCTGTTAGCTCGTTTTTCATTTTGGCCATTTGAGACTCTGTCGTTTTATAGCGTTCAGCGGCTTTATCTGATAAAGCCGTGTTTTCCTCCCACGCAGCTGAGGATGAATTAACAGCCGATGACAGTAAATCAGAGGCACCAGCCATGCTTATAAGTACATCTGATTCATCACCGTTAACACCTAAATCTGCAAGTACACTTTTTAGGTTTGCTCCACCTTCTGATGATTCAGCTAATCCCTTCACTAATGCATCTAATGCAGAGGCAGCATCTGTTTCAAAAGCCTTTTTAAAGTCTGCACTAGACATGTTGGCCGCTTTAGCAAAACCTGATAAGCTATCGCCACCATCTCCTACTGCCTTTTGGATTTTTTGGAGAACCGAAGTCATCGCCGTTCCCCCGGTTTCAGCGTTAATCCCTAAACTAGACATGGTAGCAGCTAGTCCCATAATTTGCGCCTCTGTTAGACCAGCTTTGGAAGCTTGCTCGGCAAATCCCATTCCCATTGCCAT
This sequence comes from Lysinibacillus sp. NPDC059133, assembly GCF_042755925.1. Taxonomy (NCBI): domain Bacteria; kingdom Bacillati; phylum Bacillota; class Bacilli; order Caryophanales; family Bacillaceae; genus Lysinibacillus; species Lysinibacillus sp. NPDC059133. The sequence goes on from NZ_JBHZDH010000006.1 coordinate 39,770, forward strand.
AATATCAGAAGCAGAAACGTTCATTTTGCTGCTAAGTTCAACAATTGAAGAGCCTAAACGGTCAAAATCACCTTGCCCCATTCCAACAATATTTGCAAAATCAGCAAATTCCTTCGCAGCCTGTTCACGGGTCATACTCGTGGAATTACCCATATCAATAACTGTTCGTGAGAAAGATAAAAGGTGTTCTTCAGCAATTCCTAGCTGTCCAGCTGATTCAACAACTCCCGCAATTTCGGTAGCACTAACTGGTAGCTCCTTAGCCATACCTCGTATACCATCTTCAAGCTTTTTAAAACCTTCCTCGCTCGTGTTTACCGTTTGACGCACTCCTGCAAAAGCACTTTCAAAATCTACTGCTGCATTAAGAGCAAACGCACCAAAACCTTTAATAGGGGCTGTAATAGAGGTTATGCTATCACCGACAGATTTTACTTTGCCTCCAGCTTCCTGAAATTTATCCCAAGTTGACGTCTGTACATTTAATTGATTGTCTACATCTTGTAACTGTGTAGTTAAACGATTGTATTCAGCAAGAGCTTTATTAACAGCGATTGCCTGTCTTTCAATCGCCTCTGTATTTGCTGACTCGGAAGCTATTAATTCTTCATATTTATTACGTTGCTCCATTAGTTTAAAGTTCGATGCTTCAACTGATCGTGTGAGTATATCTTGTTTTTGGGATAAACCCTCCATAGAGTTTTCGTAATTAGTACCAAGCGCTTGTAAAGCCTTTAATTCAGCCCCCATTGCGGTCAATCGCCTAATAGATTGCTCAATGGATCCATCGAAATTAGAAGTATTTAGACTAAGTTCAACAGCACCAATCTCCGCCATTTTTCATCACCGCCTTTTTTGGAAAATAAATCACAGCCAAGAAATTTCATCTGCTGTGACCTCCTCCATTTCATCAAAATCACTTGTTAGTTCGAACCAAAAATGAATATCCATTTCGTCGACTTCATGTAATTTATAACCTTCTTTTATTAAATCTCGATAAAATTTTTTAATATATTGATAAGGTGTTATTCCACTAGCTTTCCCTCAGCATCATTAGGAGCCGGTTTTGTTTCAAGTCCACCAATATTTAGCACGTTATTGAAAACTCGCATAATTTCATCTTGTAATTTACCGGCCTCTAAACCATCCCATACATCATCAATTGTGAATTGATTATCAAATACGTTCACAACAAAGGAAATCATCTCATCAAATGTTTCTACAGAAATTTCATTACCTTCTTTACGCATTTTTTCGTTCATTTTTAAGGCATTACGGAACACTCGTGCTTTCACAAAGTCATTTGAGAACATTTTCTCTTGTCCGTTCATTTTTAATGTAATTTGCATCATTCATCCATCCTTCTTTTCGTATTATTCGTTAATAATGCTTTCATTGCTTTTCGAAAGAGACTTTAATTAAAAAAGAAAAGAAACCCTTAAAAGGGCTTCTTATCAATTATGGTGTTTCAACTGTTTCATTTGGTTTTGCAACCGTTTTAAAGAAAGTTTCTGCAGTCGCTGTTACTCCCGTATCTCGTGTATCTACCGTATGTTTGATAACACCATCGATTAGTGGTAATGCTTCACCGCCGAATGGATATACTTTATAACTTGTTTCACCTTTTTTACGAGTTGTATTTGTTTCTTCACCTGGTTTTAATTTTGCTTTTAATAACCAAACCAGCTTAGAGCCTGATTCAAAACCAATTGCAATCGCGTTTGGTGTATCATTTGCGTTTGTAATAATACCGCCTTCAGCAGATTTTTTGTGTCCATACCAATCTACTAGCACCTCTGTTGGTAAATCCGCTGTTTCACCAGCAATTGTGATAGAATCCAATTGTGCTTCTTGATCCACTACACGATCCCCAGCATCTAAATGCGCTTCTGAGAAATTTGGTGTAAGTGTCATGGAGATAGGCATTGTTAAAGTTTTCACTTCACCCCATGTCTCTGTTTGTTCATTTGTCATTAGTGCATAGTGAATACGTTTTAAGCTAATTTTTTGTGGTTTTTCATTTACTGTTGTCATTTACATGACCTCCTAATTGTTTATAATTATTCATCAAAAAAGACGAATCGTAGCACCCTATTATAGTGAGACTCGCCTGTCGTAGTTGGTTCATCATATTCTAAAGTTCGCTCATAGCCCGCACTTCCCATCAACCGTTTGATGCTCTCTGCAAGCTGATGATAATTCGAATTGGACCATACATTGATTTGTACAATCCTCTCGATTTCCAGTTCATCTCCATCGACTTCAAAGATAGGCTTTGCACTTATCTCTAGAAAGGTAATGAACTGATTTGGCTTTTCTGAGCCCGTAGGATATCCATTAAAGATGATAGGCAGACCTAATGGCTCTAATATAGCAGGTATGTGATTCATTAGATCCCTCATAGTTTTCTCCTAATCTACTTTTATAAATGTAGGTAAGACTTTAAAATAATATCTCCTTTCAGTGAATGAAATATTGAACTTCTTAAATAAAGTAAGAGTTCTAATGATGTTGGCTTCTCGGTATATAAAAGCTGTTTACAATTACTGATTTTCGGAATATCAAAAACGCCTACTGAAAAGAAACCAGTAGACGTTTTCATTCTTGCGTTCCTATTCACTTTATTCACCTCCTTTCAAGAGCATTATTTCAATTAGCCTTCAATCAATTTTCTAGCACTAGCCATACCGTTCGAAATTAATTGTTTTAAGTCAGACTCTTTTTTCTTTAGCCCCTCTAGCTCATCTTTTTCAATCCATTTCATTTCTCGATGCAGCTCTCTTAATGCAGCTTGAAGTTTACGTGTATGATCATCCGTGTAAAAACATACATACTCTCGACCACAGTTTGGACAAGTAAAATAAGTTTCCTCAATCGCATCCTGCAGCTTGTCTTTTTTAAAATGTTGGACATAAAATTTGTGCCCACATGATTTATTACACTTTGCGTAAATAGGCTCCATCTACTCACTCCCTTCTACTTATTAATTTTTATGAGCAAAAAAACCACTCGACTTGGAGTGGTTTCTTGCTTTATCTTTGCTGTATATGTTGCTCGTCAATCGAACTTTTACATTACCATCATATAATGGAATATCAATCGTTTCTATTCCTATTACTGAGTGTCAGTTAAAGGAAAGTTCACTTATAGGAGCTTTTCATAAAAAAAATTCACTTTCTTCTAAGTGATCTCTATCTAAAGAATATGTTGTTTATTAAGCGAACTTTTACACTACCATCATATAATGGAATTTCAATTGTTTCTATTCTCTTTACTGAGTGTCAGTTAAGGGAAAGTTCACTTATCGGAACTTCCCTAAAAAAAGATCACTTTTTTCTAAGTGATCTCTAACTAAAGTATATGTTGTTCATTAACGGAACTTTTACACTACCATCTTATAATGGAACTTCAATTGTTTCTATTCTCATTACTGAGTGTCAGTTAAGGGAAAGTTCACTTATAGGAGCTTTCCTTAAAAAAAGATCATTTTTTTAAGTGATTTCTAACAAAAAAATATACGTTGTTCATTAACCGAACTTTTACACTACCATCTTATAACGGAATTTCAATCGTTTCTATTCTCATTACTGAGTGTCAGTTATGGGAAAGTTCACTTATAGGAGCTTTCCTTAAAAAAAGATCACTTTTTTCTAAGTAATCTCTAACTAAAATATATGTTGTTCATTAACCGAACTTTTACACTGCCATCATATAATGGAATTTCAATCGTTTCTATTCATACTACTGGGTGTCAGTTATGGGAAATGAGAATCTACCATTGTCCAATAAAAAAGACCACTTTTCACAAGTGGTCTCTAGCTACAGTTAATAAGAAATTTCATACTAGAAGGTGTCAATGTGTAAGTTTTATTTCGTGAGCAAATCTAATCATTTTAGCAATTTCTGCATGTTTTTTATAAATATAGCTTGCACTGTAATTTAACTCTTCAGCTATTTCTTCTAATGTCATACCATCTATATATTTCGATTTTAAAATTTTGTGATTCAATCCATCGAATTTACTAATAAGCTCCATAAAATTCTTCTGTTCAGTATGCTTAATTTGTAATTCTCTTTCAATTCGCTCTATCCGTTCCTCTAGTTTCGCGCCATCAGATTCTGCAGTCAGCTTTACTCCTGCTAAATCGCCACTGACCCAACGTCTTAACTCTTTTTGTGATCGCTCTAAATTAAATTCCAAATATGTAATCTCATCTTCAATTTGCTGATAATCTCTTAACCATTCATACATACTAAGCACCTGCTTTATTTTTATTTTTTATTAATCTTTGAAAATAAGGTAGCATCATTAAAAATACAAAATACCTTTAAACGGTACTTTATTATAAATTTTTTTATCTTATTGAGAGATAATACATATAGCAATTCTCTCTATTGCCTTTCTTTGTGAACATCTCTTTGTTTATTTCATTCAAAATTCATCTCCTTGTATTTTTATAGATTCTGTTACTTCCATATACAATGTAAATTAATAGTAATACCTTTAAACGGTATAGTCAAGTATAAAATTCCTTTAAAAGGTACTTTAAAGTTTACACAACTACTGATTATCGGTATTATTATAGTTAAGGAGGTGCTTTTATATGGATAAATCAGATAAACTCAAAATCGTCTTCTCCATAAACTTAAAACAACAATTGGATAAGAGAAGTTTAAATCAAACAGATATGGCTAGAGATTTAAATTTACCAGAGACAACCGTTTCTAATTGGATGAAAGCTAGCACATACCCTAGACCGGATAAAATTCAATTAATGGCGAACTACTTTAATATTAGGCGTTCTGATTTAACAGAAGAGCAGCCAACAAATTTAATAGAAATACAGCCAAACTTTATGAAAATTCCAATCTTAGGTACCATCGCTTGCGGGGAGCCTATTCTAGCGGAGCAAAATGTCGAAGGATATATGTACGAGTTTTCCGAGTTATTACCCGCAGGAAATATTTTTGCTTTAGTGGCAAAAGGTGATTCGATGGAGCCGACTATACCAAATGGCTCTAAAGTTTTAATAAGAGAGCAAAGTGAAGTTGAATACGGTGAGATAGCAGCCGTACTTGTAAACGGAGATACAGAAGCAACTCTTAAGCGTGTTAAAAAACAAGGTGATACCATTTTACTAATGCCAGATAACCCAAAACATGAACCTTATATAGTAGACCAAAATAATCCTGCAAAGATTATTGGAAAAGCTATCAGTTTTAAAGTTACGCTATAAGTAGCATGTGAAATTTTATTTTAATACAAGGGCAGCTCAAGGGCTGTTCTTTTTTGTAGTATAAAATTTTAGCTAGATTGTAGTTCTATTTTATTCTATATATTAAAATATTTATAAACTGAAGATTTCGATCTAAAGAAAGGAGTTTCAAAACTTGGTAAATACCCTTGTAAATATATTAGTCCTTATCACTCTTATCAGTATCGTTATAGCAGTTGTTTTTCTTCTTCTTGCAGTTTTCCATTTCATCAAAATGGATAGAATTAAAGCTCTAAAAATGCTGAAATTTACTACGATTCCCATAATCTTTATGATCTTATGTATGTTAGCCTATTGGGATATTTCACCTGAATATGAAGCAAATAAATCAAATGCAGCTAATACGTCTGAAAAAAAGCCTGTAGCTAAAGTAGAGGCAACAGAAGATGTAACTTGGCAGGATAAAGTAAAGGAAATTACTTCTCTTAATAGCCCTCCTACTGAAAAGTTCGATACAATTGTTGCCTACGCTAAAAAGTATCCAGCTACAAAGGCTGAAATCAAAGAATTCGAGGATTACATTATTGCCGAATATAAAAATAAGAAATATTTAGAAGATGTACAAAACGATGAATATATGCTAGGAAATATTTTTAAGGCATATGTAGTGAATAGATATTATGGAGAAGAAGAAACGCCTATCAACGATTTTGTCTTTGGGTTTTATCAAAATTCTAATTATACTTTTAAGGGACTCGAATCGACTAATAGTAATGCAATAAAATATAATGAACGCCAAATGGATAAATCATTGGAAGATATCAGAAATTAAATGTCACTCTCTCGGGTGGCATTTTTTATTGGTATATTTTTCAGAAAATTAATTCAGCGTAGAACTCTTTATATCATTATAATAATTGAGGCTTTCATTTGATTTTTCAATATCGAAAGAAGTAGTATGGATTTGTAATAAGGGATGCATACCCTATCCAAACAATTATATTAATGTAACAATTTCAAGGGAGGAATTTAGGATGAATTATCAAAATATTACGGTTGCAGGCAGCGGTGTTCTAGGTAGTCAAATTGCTTATCAATCAGCTTTTAAAGGATTTAATGTAACGGTATACGATATTAATGATGAGGCATTAAAAAATGCACAAGATCGTATCACAAAATTAAAACCGTTATACCAACAAGATTTAGGCGCGACTCAAGAAGAAGTGGATGCTGCATATGCACGTTTATCATTTAAAAGTGATCTATCGGAAGCGGTTGCAAATGCTGACCTTGTGATTGAGGCGATTCCTGAAGTTGTAAAAATTAAAACAGAATTTTACACAAATCTTGGCAAACTTGCCCCTGCTAAAACAATCTTTGCTACAAACTCATCAACTTTATTACCAAGCCAATTTGCAGAAGCAACTGGTCGTCCAGAGAAGTTTATAGCGCTTCACTTTGCAAATACGATTTGGAAAAACAACACAGCCGAAATTATGAAACACCCAGGCACTGATATGAACGTATTCGATGAAGTCGTAGAATTCGCACGTGCAATCGGCATGGTTCCACTACCATTATATAAAGAACAACCAGGCTATATTTTGAACTCATTATTAGTTCCATTTTTAGATGCTGCTGAATCACTATTAGTAAAAGAAGTAGCGGACCCAGAAACAATCGATAAAACATGGATGATCGGAACAGGAGCACCACTAGGTCCATTCGCCATTCTTGACATTGTCGGCATTAACACTGCTTTCAACATTGTAGAAGCGAAAGCCGCTGCTACTGGTGAAGAAAACTTTAAAAAATTAGCCAACCTCTTAAAAACAGAGTATATCGATAAAGGCAAACTAGGTCGCACAACAGGCGAAGGCTTCTATAAATATCCAAACCCAAACTTCGCAAAGCCTGATTTCCTAAAAGGCTAATCAATCAATAAAAACGATGGACATAGCAAGATACTATGTCCATCGTTTTTTATATTTCCAAGGTATCGGAATTTAGGTTACAATTCGAATTGTACGTATCGGCTGTGGCAAGTGATCGGGTTTGTCAGGAATGTGATCCGGTAGTAACTCAAACTGATCGGGTTTGCAGATGAAGTGATCGGGTGGCTACTCGATCTGATTGGGTTGGCTTGGATGGAAATTGAAAAACTAATGGCTTGTTACTGTAAAGCGAGAGAAGTTCAATCATTTTATACAAGCTGTTTAACGAATGACAGTCTTTCTCCAAAAGAACGCGATTTACTAATAAATCTTATTAAAAATGCCAGTACTTCTTCTAATTTATTGAGGGAATATTGTCAGATTCATGCTAATGAAATATGATCCTTTTACAAATAAACCCACCAAATAATTTAGGCTATAGACCCTAAATTTTATTTGGTGGATTTTAATTTTTAATGGAATATTCCATTACCAATTTCCTTACATCTTTCATCCAATTAATGTATGATTGTATGAACAGGAGGGGAATTTATGATAGCCTACAAGAGAATTGCTGTACTATATTTTCTTATTATGTTCCTTAGCATTTTTATTGCTACACAGATGAACAGTATATTAACTGGTGTGTTGGTTCTTGCTTTATTGTATTGGTTGTTTATTGGCCTTCCTTACTTATTACAGAAAAAGGTGAAGTTTTTCGAGATATGTTGGGGTTGGTTAACAACAGGTGGAAGAATCGGTCCTAAAAATTAAAGAGATGAATCCATTACTGACAATACGTATCCTGTACTCCCCCGAAAATGTTAGACCTTTCCTAACATTTTCAGGGTATTTTTTTCTTTAAATTGCGAATTTCACTTTATTATCATCGTCCTTTCATCACTTTATTATGTAAAAGGAGATGAAGATAATGAGCGCAGAAATCATTTTAAAACCAGTGAAAATCGTTAAGTTGTTTAAAGCTCTTAACGCAGTTCCCGATAACTTAGATAAGATTCGGGCAAGGGAACTATGGGAAAAAACAGATCAAGGTTCAGAATCTGTAGTTGCTGTATTAGATAGCGGCGTTCAGGTTGACCACCCGAGTTTAAAGGTCAATATTATTGATGGCTATAATTTCACAGATGATGATGAAGGTAATCCTATCATTTATCAAGACTATCTCGGGCATGGGACACATGTATCTGGCATTATTGCAGCCGTCGATAATGGTGGAGGGATCATAGGCGTAGCCCCCAAAAGTAAACTTCTTATATTAAAAGTCATTAATCATAAGGGCAGAGGTAGCTTTGAGGATTTGATTAAGGCAATTATGTATGCCGTTGATTGGACTGGACCTAATGGAGAAAAAGTAAACATCATGAATATGTCGCTAGGTAGCCCTGAACCACATGAAGAATTATATAGAGCTATAAAATATGCCCGTTCAAAAGGTATCGTATTAGTAGCCGCTGCCGGTAATGAAGGCGATGGAGAAAGCGATACTATCGAAATATCATACCCTGGATTTTATAAGGAAGTCATACAAGTCGGCTCCATATCTGACACAGAAACACCCTCAAAATTTTCTAATACAAATGTAAATTTAGATTTCGTTGGGCCCGGTGAAAATATTTTATCTACACATTTAAACAGTGATTATGTAGAGTTGACCGGAACCTCTATGGCAGCGCCTTTTGTTGCTGGTGCCGCTGCACTTATTATAAAGATGATAAATCGTTCTGAGCCACATTTGATTCCTATGTATGTGTATGATTACTTATTGTCGCATGCTCTTCCATTGGAAAACTTCTCCATTAATCAGGTCGGAAATGGTTTAAATAAGCAACTACTTAAGGAATGTAATCAAGGCCATGACGTTTAAATTCTTTAGCAGATTTTTATTCCAAGCATACTATACATCAATACAAGGATCGATTGGAGGCAATTATGACTAGCAACAATAAAATTGCATCGACCAATATTGTGCTGTCAATTTTACTTGTTCTAGGTATTACCTATAATTATTTTTACAATCAATCACCCATTCAAATAGAACGCTTAGGTCATTTAGGGTTTTGGTTAGCTTTCCCTTTATCAATCATCAATATAGTCCTGAGTTTGAAGCTACTGAAAAATAAAACGGGCAAGCGCTAGCAGCTATATACGACACAAAACCCCTAGAAAAGATTCTAGGGGTTTACTTGATAATGGTATCTTAAATTGACTTTTTAAAAGCTCCATTAAACGGACACATCAATAGAACCGCTGGATGTACTGATATGACTTTGATTATTTTGACTTGCTGCTTTAAATGAGCGCCAAGCTTCTGTATAAATCGCATTAAATTCACTTTCACGGAGATGTTCTTCTCGTGTACCAATCGCATGCCAACCATTATGGGGCGAATAGGTAGAAGTAATATTCCCCCTCGCATCCTTCACCTCTAAATAGCTCACATTTCCACGCTGCATGAATGGTAATTGCCTTAACATTTGTGCTATCGAGCCTTTACGATCAGGTGATGCTACAGATACAAAACTCTTCTTTAATGTCCTATAAGAAGAATTTTTATGCCCACCAAATTTGTCAGTTTCAAAATCTTTTTTAGCTTGTGCAATAATTGCTTCCTTATATTTTTCTTCACTCATCGCTGGAGCTGATTTTGTCGGCATCGCATTTATTCCTGAAAAACTTGGCATTGAAATAGGTGTTAATTTACTTTCAACACCTAACAATTTTAATGCATCACTACTTATAGTTGGAAATCGCATTTGTACCTCCTATATTTGAGAGAACATTATAATTAGTTACATTATTATTTACTCATAGTTATAGTAAACAGTTAATTTTGGAGAGGAATATTTCTTCCATGAACTACCTGCTAAAATACTTACATTTGTCCCATTATAATAAATAGACCATGTACCGGCAGCTGGTTGTCCTATAACTCCAGTAGTTATTTCAGTTTTATTAAGCGAACCCCAAGGGGCAGAAGTATAATTGTCCATAGAATCATTTTTGATATGCACTCTATTAGAAACAATTGCTCCGTTACCTCCATATGTGAGACCACTATTGGCATCAACTACCACTTTAGTAACTACAGCATTAGATGGTAATCCAGAAAAATTAAATGTAGCTACACTAGAATCTCCACTTGTTTGTTGAGCAAGAGTTAGACTCATTGTATCCCTAGAAGTAACCGTTTTTGAAGATGATGCAGCAAGTGTTGTAGATGTTGTGAACGAAAACATCATTACTACTACAAGCAGAAAACTAAAGAATTTCGTAAATTTCATTTCAATGATCCTTCTTCGTAAAGATAATTAGGTATTATTACCAAAAAATAAACCTAACATTGTTATTATTAGTATTTATTTACAATAAAACCTCTATTATCATATCGGATAGGCAACCAAAATTTTTAGTTTAAATTATTGAACGCTCGCTATGCTTATGAAATAGATGTTCTACTAATGTTACAAAAACATGATAAGTAGCTATATATTTGTAAAGGTCGTAGGAATCTCCGACCAAGTCAGTTTCATGTACTTCCACCACAAAAGTCCCTAAAATGGAAATAGCAGCATAAAGGAGATTCTAAATTATGAAATCTAACAATATGGCGCATCATTTTCATACATTACAAGAGCAGCGAATACACTACCTACCTTGTATTCAATCACTCTCGCTGGAACAACTCTGGCATCGTGAGAAAGAAGAAAAATGGTCTATCGGTGAACATTTCTATCACCTTTATCTCATCCTAAAAATGCTAAAAACAGCAACAAAATTTTCCTTACTACTCACCCCTTACGCAAGAATGCGAAGAAACAAGCCATTCGCCACTGAAATACATGATATTTACGAAGAATATAAAAACAAAAAAGGGCGAGGCATGAGAGCTCCTGGCATATTAGTGCCACCTTCAAAAATACGTTTTACGCTGAACAGTGACGAAATCGAACAATTACTAGTAAACGAAACGAGCGCAATGCAAGAATTAGTAAAAAATATGGAGGAAGATATTGCCGGGCATATTGTCTTTCCTGATCCCATCGCCCACTATCCTAACCTTATTCAGTCGATCCAGCTACTTGCCATCCACGAAAAGCATCATTTTAGAATGATGGAGGGGCAATATAATAGATTGATTGCGTCCAGCGAAGTTTTAACTTAAGCGTTTTAGAAAATTGGAGATTTTGAAATAAAAAAATTATGTCCAGTTCATTGAAGAAAAGAGGTTAGGACTATGATTATTCTAGGAAATGTTATTGATGAGCAAGGAAGATGTACACACTATTCTAAGAAGCAAGATACTATTTCAATAAAATTCAAATGTTGTGGCGCGTATTATCCTTGCTATAAATGTCATGAGGAAAATTCAAATCATAAAATTCAGCCATGGAAACAAGAGGATTTTGATGAAAAGGCAATATTTTGTGGTATCTGTAAAAAGGAATTAACTATTCTTGAATATATGAATAGCACAAAATGTAAGCATTGTCATACTCTTTTTAATCCAAATTGTAGTAAGCATTTTCATATATACTTTGGGACGGATCATAATTCTACATGTACTTTCTAAAAGCGTTTAACAAAACCTTGAAGAGTTAGTTTCTTCAAGGCTTTTTCTTTTGAGCGTAAAGAAAAGAGAGTTCCACATCCCGGTTAGCCCGTTCAGCAAAAAGGGCCATCGACCGCTTACCCGGGATGTGAAGGGGTAATTGATGTTTCTTACTCGTTTTATGCTACTGTGCTACATGATTTTCTCATATCATCTGGTGTTTAATATTCAAGACATTGCTTAGCAATCTTCAACTTTAGAAAACTCTTCTAGCCACTCCGTCATTCTGCTCTTAGCATAATCCTGCTCAAATTGGTACCAATGATTTTCGATGCCTAGTTCATTAATTTTTTCCTTAAAAAATCGAAAAGGCTTGTTTCCGTTCAGCACGTTGATTAAATGGATGGTAATCGAATCTGGTTGCTTTTTAGCAAAGCGCACCATGGCATCATACATTTCAGACGATGAAACGGTTGGAATTATCACTAAATCCGCAGCCACTTCCTCGTCATCCCAATCAATTTCAGGCTCACCAGTTAAATCCTCTGACGCATCCAAAAGAACTTCACCTGTTCGACGGTTTAACACATACGACATTTCATCACTCAATCCATCTAAAAATGCTTCCGCAAGTTCATCTAGTAGTTTCAATTTCCTCACCTCACAATAGATCTACAACACAAATCACATTTCATATTACAAAAAATACCCGCAACCATCAATCGTGGCTACGGGCTGTTTCCTATTTCATTGAACATTATTGTGAAAGTGCCATGATTTAGAGGGTTAGAATGCTTAAGTTCAGTTTAAAGAAACTACATAAAAAAAGAACCGAAAAGATTCGATTCGACTTTTATTCATACATTCCTATACTGAGCTCCCTACAAAATGATTCGATCCTGTCACGCTCTTCTTTCGGCAATGCTTCGTACTCAATCAGATATTGTGCTGAAAGATCTTCTAGCTCCTGATAACTGACGTCTCTTGTCAGGACGATTCCATTGATCTCATGAGCCAATTGGTTTGCTGCCACAATATCCGTAAACGCAAAGGCCTGTTCTTCATCATCTGTGAATGATTGAAGGTCTATTTCGCCCTGGTAATAACGACCATTTACTTGCACTACGTAATATCTAATTGAATCCATTATACACCTCCCCAATTCATGATTTTCATTATGTCCTTTTTTACAAAAAGTCCATCCCCCGTTAAGCTGTATAGCCGTTACCACCAATTAACGTGTTAAAACACTAAGATTTCTAAAGTAGCATTCTTAAAAACTTTTCAAAATTCACGCCTGCTTCGCGCGGAATTTGCTCTTTTGACGTAGCTTCAATTGAAGCGGCTAAAAAGGTCTCAGCAAGCTTCATCGATTCAACTAAATCCTGCCCGCGCATCATGCCACCCATAATGACGGATGCAAACAAATCACCTGTGCCTGAATAGCTCTCGCCGTTGTACTCTCGGATGCTAGAAAATGAACGATCTGCATCGACATACATATTGCCTACATAGCGCTTGTTCGCATCTACTGGCGGCGGATTCAAACCGGTAATAATGACGTTCGCTCCGGTTGTCTGCTGTAGCTGATGGCCCGCTTCCTCTAACGCCTGAAGATAATCTGAATCAGCTTGATAGCTTTGTAGCTTCTCGTATGACAAACCCGTAAGCAAGCAGCATTCTGTAATATTAGGCGTAATAATGTCTGCACACTTCACTAGCGCTTTCATACGATCAAGCAACTCGCCTGTATACAATTTATACACCTCGCCCAAATCACCCATTACCGGATCGACAAGCAACGTTGTTTTACTTGAGTGAAACACGTTTAAAAATCGAAAAATGTTATCAATTTGCTCTTTCCCTGTCACAAAGCCTGTGTGTATGCCATCAAAGGTCGCACCAAGCTTGCTCCACTCATCCACAAAGTAATCCATCTTTGACGTTAAATCCTCGCAATAAAAACTCGGATACCCCGTTTGCGCCGTTAAAATCGCAGTTGGTAGTGGCACCGCCTGAACACCCATCACTGACAGCACAGGCATCGCAGCCGTTAACGAGCACTTCCCAAAGGATGACATATCTTGAATTACAGCAACTTTTTTCATCAGACTCTCCACCTAACTAATCCTGCTTGTACTCTCTACATCGTATCATAATTAGAAAGATGCGAAAATGTGCATATTTATAAAAAAACAAACTGACCTTTAATATTTTTATCAAATTGGCACTTTTACGATAGTCAGTCCTTTGATAAAGTTAAAATTATCGAAAAATTCATCATAGTGAGGACATGCAGATGCAAACTATACAAGGTCAATCGTATACAAAATCACGCACGAAAACATTCGATTTGGTGATTACATCCATTTTAGCAGCACTTGTTTTCGTCGCCACAATGTTTATTAATATTAGGCTGCCATTTGGGCAAGGCGGCCTTATTCACTTAGGGACATCCATGCTTTTAATCACGTCGATTTTATTCGGTCCTAAAAAAGGAGCTCTTGCCGGAGCAATCGGAATGGGCTTATTCGATATCGTAGGGGGTTGGTTAATTTGGGCGCCAACTACAATACTCTCCCGCGCATTACAAGGCGCCATCGTTGGGAAAATCGCTTGGTCTAAAGGACATAGAGGCGACGACATCCGACTAAACATTTTAGCAGCAGTAGTTGCTATGCCCGTGATGATGGGGGTTTACTATATCGGGCAAGCGATTATGTTCAAAAGCTGGGTTGCCCCGATGGCATCCATTCCAGGAGACTTAATCCAAAACGTTGTCGGGTTAATCATCGCCATTCCAGTATGTATCGTGATGAAAAAAACACCGTACTTCAAAAAAAATTTTTAACTTCTTTCAGCGGGTGTCCAAACACCTGTGCCTGCCGCTACGCTTTCGGTACAAAAGACATTTGCTGAAATATAGGAACTCAGTCTGAGAACGCCACGTCCTGTGGCATTACCGAAATGACCGACATCGCGTCGGCCCTCGTGCAGGCCTAAGCACAAAGCCGATTCTGGACGCAATTATAATTGATTACTACCACATAAACACGCCATCTTGCTGTTTTGCCGACAGCAAAGATGGTGTGTTTTTTGGTTGTCGCTACTTTAGACTTTCTAGAGGCAATCAAGCAGGATTTTTTCCATACTATATATTAAGAAGAAAAACACCAAGGGGAAAATAACCTCAATTAATTTTGCAAATTCATTTAACCTAAAATCAAAGGGGTGGTTGGAAATGAATGGAGATGCTATCGTTTGGATCGTTTTATTACTGTCTATTGTAATTTGTGATTATTTAGCAGCCTATTTATACAAAAATAAGAAGATCCCTATATGGGCTTCTGCCATTGGCATGGCGCTTTTAATTCCGATAATAGTCGGTAGTTTTGTGTATTTAGGGGTTAGTTATGCTAAAGCCTTTGAACCAGATAACACACGAGAAGGAATTGCATTTGCAGGAGGATTTATAGCGGTAATCCTTGCATTAAATGCAATCATTATGTTCGTTACAGGCGTTATTTTAAATATTTATACGTTCGTTAAAAATAAATGAAAGACTTAAAGAAATCATGTGTATAAAGCACATGATTTTTTTCTTTCGCATAACTGCTTATACATAAAAGTGCATTGGTACCCCACTTTCACGAAAGTCATTCGAAATGACGTTTCAACCTTTTCTTATAGATCATCACTAATTCTTCAATAATGTATGCTCTTTTTCATACTATAAGGTGGAGGTGAAAAAATGCCAAGAGTAAAATATATAAATTCTGACGTTGACTTAGTGGCAAGGATGATGAGAGCAGAAGCTGTAGGTGAAGGAAACCAAGGAATGCTATATGTTGGCAATGTCATTGTGAATCGTGTGATAGCAGAGTGTCCAGACTTTAAAGATTTAAGAACCATTAATGATGTCATTTATCAGGTACAAGGAGGAAATTATTCTTTTGAAGCAGTTCAAAAAGGGAATATGTTTTACCAAAGAGCGCGATCTTCCGAAAAAAGATTAGCCAAACTGACGCTAGATTATTGGAGAGAACATCCAGCAAAGTTCGCACTGTGGTATTTCAATCCATACGCACCATGTCCTCCAACATGGTACGGTCAGCCTTTTACTGGTCAATTTAAAAATCATTGCTTCTATGAACCAGCACCTGATACATGTGAAAGTGTGTATCAAGGATAGGTAGCATCATTTGCGTTTTTGGTAATACCCTTAACAGAAATATCTATTTTTCATCATTGAAAAGAAATCCCACGGAAAAGTCTACACCCTTTCCGTGGGATTTTGTGTGGTTGGCGAAATGGTTTAAATCACTAAATAATTTTTATTACCTTTAAAATTTGTATTGAATATATATTAACTTGCTATAGTCACGAAAATGAGTGGAATAATTGTACACTATTCTTTTAAATAAATCCATTTGCACAGTTTTCATAAACTCTCTCTCATCTCAAATACTAGGGAGTTTACTTTCTACAAAGTCCATATCAACACCATTTTTTCTGATTTTTATCAATTTTTGTTTAATTTATAACAAAAGTTGATTTTGTAATATTTATAGCTACTGATATGCTTAATATACTCGGGAAAAGTAAAGTAGGAGGAAATATCATGCTAAAATTTTTTATCTTTGCTTTCGATTAAGATTTATCTCCTTGTAGATAAAAACACAAAATATGGATTGAGTTAACAAAACCAAAATATATTGATATCACCAGAAATAGGTAGGTTATAGTAAACATCGCGAAAGCTAAAATTCTAAATTAATCGAATATTTCAAATTAACTAATAATATCAAAAAGAAAAAGGAAGAGAGAGGAGAATAAAAAGATGGAATCTCAAAAATGGTTGAAACAATTAGTTGTAGCAGTATTTTTTGTTTCGGGATTGATGCTAAATGTAGGGGTAATGAAAAGTTCAGCAGAAACGATTAGTAAAGATGAAAACATTGAGAGCATGGAATCCAATGATTTTTCAACTCCAGAAACGATTAGTAAAGATGAAAACATTGAGAGTATGGAGTCCAATGATTTTTCAACTCCAGTAGTTAGTGAAGAAGAAGTAGAAAACGGATATATGAATGACGGTACAGAACTTCCGGATGAATTTATTGTTAACAGTAATGATAATACGAACTCGTTGTTAAGAAGTGCAACATTAGGGACTGAGAAATGGACAAAGGAATCAACTACTAGAGAAATTTCTAATGGCTTTATTGCTTGGCATCCAGATTGGAGCGAATATCAATACAACATCTCGTTTTATTATTTTAGCAAATCCACTATGTCATTTAGTGCAAGTGTTGGATATGGATATTTTTCTATTTCTGTTGCGAAAGCAGGATCTAGTGGACAAGGTATTAAAGCTGATCCAAAAAAATGGACAAGACCGGGTGTTTATGGCAACGTAGATGTGACTAAATACAATGTGAAGAAATATAATGGAGCAGGAATATACACTGGTTCCACGACAAAATATATAAGCAATGCATCAAGTACGTATGTTAAGAGTAAAAATAAATAGAGAGTAGTATGCCGTATGAAAAACAAAAAAACATTTTGGATTATTAGTATAATAATACTTATAATTGCCTTGCTTATAACTGCTTATAAAGTTTACGAGAGCAAGAACAATCTTGTGGAGATGCTGAAAATTCAAGATACAGTCTATGTAGTAACCAATGAACCAGTTGGAAAATCGCAAGCAGTAAGGAAATTGGGGGAGATTAAGCAAAAAATAGATAGAAATCAAGTTCCGAATACTAATTTTGAGTCTAATTCTTTAAATGAGGGTACTCCTATATATGAAAGAAAAAACGGAGATGAGTTTCCAAAATCTGTAGTGTATAAACGCGAGGGTAAATTTTATATTGCTACTGAAGTAATAAACCGTAGTAATTAGGAAATTGATTGAGCAACAACCTCTTTTTATTATATGGCTGATCAATCAAGTCTAGTAGCTATGAATGTTAAAAATTCTTCTGGGCATATACAATTTGATACTACCGCCGTTGGGTAAATATGACTTAAAAAATATATTATTAACCATTTACCCAAGTATATTTAACACCAATGCTTCAACATTTCGTGCAAATGTTGGACAGAATATAGAGTTGGGATTTCATTTAATCATTATTTCAATTCTTCTTTTGTTAGTATATATATGGCTGATGGAATATATTAGAAGAAAATGGAGTATAGCAATTGAAAAACAATAGATATTTGGGTATTTCGGCTGTTACTACTTGAAGTGATGAAAAGCATTTTTTGATTTATAACCATGGTTAAAGTAAGTTACGAAATATCTTATCTTTTTTCACCTTAAAAAAAGAAAATCCCACGGAAAAGTCCTCAACATTTCCGTGGAATTTTGTGCGATTGGATATTTACTAATCTTCAATTAAATTCATGGGCATGGTTTTCATAAATTCTCTCACTTCCCGAATACCAGGGAGTTCGCTTTCTACAAGTTCCACCCCTACAATTTTTGCTAGTGGTTGAAGCATTGGTCTTAACTCTTTAGAGACAAATATTTTACTTGGTCTTACCTCTAAGCTTTGTAAAAATGCCCATAAAACGCCTTGTGCAATTGGTGGCGTTTTAGGCATAGGGAACATTTCATGTCCAATAACTAAATTGCTCCCTCGTTCAACAAGTATACCAACAATCGGATAAACAGTGCGGTTCGTTTCTTCTATTTCTACGCCATAAGGCATGTAAAATACATCATATTCTAGCTGTAACGCGCTTTTAGGCTTTTTCTTATATTGTGCTTTTTCAAACATAGAAATTTCCTCGTAGCACTCATACGTTGGCTTTGCCATATTTATTTGCAACATATAGATTTCTTGTAACTCACCATCCATTTGCACTTTAAACGCTGGATATTGATGTGCAGCTACCTGTGGATATTCCCAACCATCCTTACGAGCTTCTATTATATTAATCATCGTACTTATAACATCAATTAATAGCTCTACCTCTAGATAGTTTGGTCTTTCAGGATGCGTTCCCTCCTGATAGCTACGGAATTGAATCCAGTTCTTCTTCCCTCTATACGACAGCCCACAATCTTTAATGAGCAGATAATCTGCTGTATCTAACTCTTCTCTATCAACAAAATTCACAGTTAAAGCATTTAAACCATAGGAAAAATCGCTCGATTCATTTTTCTCATAAAGAATCTTTGCTAAGCTATTATAGCCAAGCTCCATGTCAAAAATCATTAACCCAAACTCTTCACCACCTGCTCCCATAACAGAAACAAGTACTTTATAATCTGCATCTTCAATGTCAATGACAACGACTTCATCATCCCTTAAGTATTGCCATGACTTTAATTTTTTTAGGTCATTCGCAAGCTCCAATAAAGTAAGATAATCTGGCTCTAGGCTTTCAAGTAAAGGATCTGCCTCTTCATTCTCCCGTATCCGTTCATTAATTTCCTCCAAATTGACCTTGTCCAATTTACCCGTGTGAATATTGCCTGCTCCAGCAATACATATAGGAGTTTCAGTGTTCATCGGTAATTCCACATAGCTATCTAATCGAATAGTAAATGAATCACTCATATCAATTACATGTGCAATGGCTTCATCACCAGTTTTTCGAAGCGATTCACCGACTAACTCCTCTTCTGTATCTAAATCCGTATCATTTTCAGGTAAAAAACAAATCTTTTCTTTAGATACTCGTCCATCTTTTTTTACAATTTCAAAATCAAAAAAGTCCGAAGCATCCAAATCAAAACTTAGTAATATAATGTCATCTAACAAGGAAAAACTACTGTTCTCCGGTAACAATAACTTTCGATAGATTTCCGGTTTTTTCTTACTTTCGATATGTAACTGTATCATTTTTTACCCTCTTTCTTTTACTTGTTAAAGCGATGCTGCTGAAGCTACAGCTTAATCTACATTCACATAATCAATCGTCATCACAAGTGCAATAACTTGCTCCATCTCTTCATTTAATATTTCAACTTTCCTCTGTCTTCACTTTACTGATAATATCCCCATTCTGCAATACTTCAAACTCCACCCCCTACTAATCACCTACACGCCAATACACCGCATTAATTTGTAATTTCGAAAATTCAATTTCAGAAGCAGAAGATACTTTTCTGATTTTTATCAATTTTTGTTCATTTTATAACAAAAGTTGATTTTGAAACTTTTATAGCCAATGGTATTGTACTACTCAGGGGTTTGATTTTTGAATTTTCAGTTAAAAAACACTGATTATTGTATGTAGTTATAAAACCTTTCCAAATCCATAGGGCGAACATTTTAATAGTATGCTTAGGGACCGATAATTTTTTGTGTCTTTTTAATGATGGGTACAATATTTTACCTATCATAAAA
Organism: Lysinibacillus sp. NPDC059133; assembly: GCF_042755925.1. Classification (NCBI taxonomy): domain Bacteria; kingdom Bacillati; phylum Bacillota; class Bacilli; order Caryophanales; family Bacillaceae; genus Lysinibacillus; species Lysinibacillus sp. NPDC059133. The sequence continues at coordinate 59,862 of NZ_JBHZDH010000006.1, forward strand.
TATAGAATGGATTCTAATTGAGGGATTTTTTGGCTTCAACTATAAAGCGAGGCTTTTAAATGAAAAGAATTCAAAGGAATCTGATAGCCCTATATATCAATTTAATTAGTTTAGGAGCTGAATTTATGAGCGAAAGAATAAAAGGTTACTTAGAAATGCTTATTGGAATAATAATTTTATTAACAGTAATCTTCATTCTAGATATTGCTACACAGAGCGTATTTATCATTTTAGGAGTAATTGTCCTTTTAAATATATTTGTATTTGAATTACTTCTATTAATAAAAAAATTGTAGGCTATTAATAAACATATTCAAAGGGACTGTCAATATTTTTGTGTAAATGACAATCCAACCTTTTCTTATAGATCATCACTTTTTGATTTAAATAGATTTTTTCGAAGGAATGATTTTTGTCGCTCAAACATCGCTTCAAGTTCCGCTCGAGCCTGATTGAAACCGATATGGCAACGTGTCGCAAAGTTTTGGTTGTAATCTTCAAACTGTGAAACAAGGAAACGTTCAAGGGATTCTCGGCAGAAGCACTGTATCTCCTTGGTGTGCAAACTAATTAACTATTTGAAAATAAGGTGATTCAGTATGTCTCTTGAATTAGTTTTAACATCATTGAATAAACGATTAGAAAAAAAGAAGCCCATAACTATACAAAGAGAATATGGTGAGACCTTAAATGTTACATGCGATTGGAACAAACCAGTAACTGGCCAAGAATTAAAAGAATTTTCTTTAAAAACTAATCATATTTTACCGGAAGACTTTTGTTCGTTTTTAAAATTATGTAATGGTGGAAAATTATTTTCAGATGGCGTTGATTACTTTGAACTATTCACTTTAAAAGAGATACTAAATTATTTAATTGAATATGATATAAATTTAAACTATAAAAGTGCGTATGATAAAAATTGGTATATGATCGGATATTACAAAGGATATGGTGACTATTTGTTTATTGACTCAGAAAAAGTTGCTAATGGGGATGACGACTATCTAATTTATGTTCAAGTTGGAGATATTCAAAGATTATCAATGGATTTTGAAACATGGCTGGATCGATTCATCGTTGCACAAGGTGCTAGATATTAGTTATGGTAATTAGATCCATTTGTCACATTAACAGTAAACGCGAAATACACTGTATCCTTAGTATTGCTGCAGTCGAGTTTGGCTTGATTCATTTATAAAAAGAAAATAAACTCTTAGAAAATTAGTAATTGATTACAAAAGCTCAATAGTATATGGCCATACCTATTGAGCTTTTTAATTCGTCTCATAATTCTCAGGTTTTATTACTAAACAATATTCAAAAGAGAATTTAAATTAACGCTTTACCGAATGCTTTTACAACATCTTCCCCATCTAAGTTTGAGATTGGTTTATCCATTGCAACACTTATCAAGTTCAGTAACGATTTTGCTCTTTTGATAAAATATTCTTCGAAATTATCATTTTTCAAATCTTCAATACTAATTAAATGTGTTTCAAGATAATTATTAAGATTTTTTTCAGTTACTCGATTATCAATTATAATTTTTTGAGAATATTTACTTGGTGCAGAACCACCAATTCCTCGATTTGTTTTAGCAAATAATGGGGTTTTATTCACAACGGAATTCCATTTTCGTTTTTCTAACTTGTTATCCTCACAATATTTACGAGGGAATATATGATGTATATCTGTACTTTCATCTAAAAATGTAGTAAAGTCCATTGAGCTACCTGTAATGAAGTCCAAACAACCCTTTTTTAGTATTAGTGCATTTACTCCTTTATACGCAGCACTTAACCGAGATTGTAAAGAAAGTAATCTGGTAGGTTGGAAGTATGCTCGTTGTACAGTATCTGGTTCTTTTCCTCCATCAATCCATTCCATCATTCCAGAAACATCCGTAGCAAATCTAGTTTCATTTGCTCCTCCATACATCTCACCAAATACACCACACCAATACCAACTAGATATTTTTTGTTTCACTGTGCTATCCTGTGCTTTGCTTTTAAGTACCGTGAACATAACCGATAATGGGATTAATTGAGTACTGTATGGTAAATCACGTGCAGTAAAAATCCGTTGTTCCTTCAAAAAGTTAGCCGCTTGAATAAAGCCTTCCATTAAATCCTCTGAATACTTTTGATATTTCTCTAAGGTTAGTTTTAAAACATCACGTTTTTTACAACTTATTGCTTCCCCACCATTTTTACGAACATAATAGCGATCTAAAAGCGTTATCGCAGTTAAAAAATCTGATGAAGATACTACTTTTAGTAGTGCTTGATCTTGATTTGCATACGATAAAGCAGACAAATCAATCATTTTTTTCATTCGTTCTTCCCAATCTTTTCGAAGTTCAAAATTATCTGCAGCAAAAGTAGCTGTTACCAATTCAAAAACAGTTAACGAGACTCCGCCAGTATTTACATTTTCAAAAACTTGGCAAACGGCATCTTTAGGTGTATTTTTTCCTAAAGTAATAACTGGCACTTTATACGTTTGAATTGGTACTAGTACTTCTTTGTTAAATTCTATATAATCTTGAAAGATTAAAGGGTCGTAATTATAGAATTTTTGATACTCACTCATCCACATCATGCATTCCACAGAATCATAGACAATGTTTAATGGAAACATTTTATTAGCAAATTCTTTCTCTCGCGTACTAACATCTAGCTCTATATCTCGCCCAAAATTTGTTCGGATAATTTTATCTTCTGGAACAGAAATTACTGCATCTACACGGTCCGTTGTACTATTCAAGCTTTTTTCAATATCTAAATAATAATAGCGTTGGATTTCTTTATTTTTTTCAGTACGCGTTTGTACCGGTTTTCTCGAATATAAAGAGTTAAAAATTGACGTCATCCTTTGCTGTCCATCCAAGACTAAAATTTCTGGACTATCTCCTGCATTAGCACCTGTAAACGGGCGATATTTAAAACGAATTTCACCATTTTCACTAAACTCCAAAAACATCAATGCTCCAACAGGGTATGCATTTGAAATACTTGCGATTAATGCTTTTATACGATGATCATCCCAAACCCATCCACGCTGGAAATCTGGTAGTTGAATTTGTCCATTCTCTATATTTTTTAAAATATCCACAATTGCTGTATCGTTTGACTTAAATGTGCTACTCATTTTAATCTCCTTTTTTCATCTTATTATATCTTTCTTAAAAATAACTTGATTTCCCAATTGAATTGATTGAGTTTTGTAACCAGCGTCAACCCAAGAGTGCGCTTGTGTATGAGAACCAATATTATTACTCCACCAAGCAGAATATTTATATGCTGAGTCGGGAAGTTTGAAACCTAAAATCATTTCGATATTTCCAAAAGAAAGTGTAATACACTCTGAACCATTTGATTTTAAAAATTGTTGTAGTTGCAAATACTTTTCCCCACGCATTATATCCCTCCTCCGGTATTAAATCACACAAACTCTAAATGTGGACGCTTCCCTTACATAAAAGGTAAATGTTTAACGTAAATATTTCCTATATTTATGGCTGACTTCAAGACCAATAAAACACTCAGGTTGTGTTCTTTCTTCCAATAAGCTGTTTTTAATCTCCAATTCTACTTCTTATCAACATGCCCTAAAAATGGCATTAAATTATATTTTTTCCTTATACCTATATTATACATAATATTAAGTCCCACATCTTATACAATTATCGTAAAATAAAAATATAGATTTTTTTATATTAATACAAAGGAATGACTCACTTGCAAATACCTACTTATGAACAATTTATGTATCCTTTTTTAGACTATCTAAAAGATGAAAATGAGCATACATTGAAAGAATTATATGAATTTTTACCTCAATATTTTAATTTATCAGAAGAACAAGTAGAAGAACTTCTCCCTAGTGGAAATCAAACAGTTGTCGTTAATCGAATAGGTTAGGCACGTACTTACCTTAAAAATGCTGGTTTAATTAGCAGTCCAAAACGCGCTGTATTTAAAATTACACCAGAAGGCTTAAAACTTCTTCAAGATTTGTCTGATAAAGAAATCAATCAGAAAGCGTTAGAACGTTACCCTCAATTTTTAGCATTTAAAAATCGTACAAAACCTTCCACAGATTCTGATATACAAACAGTTATCTCTGAGGATCCCAGGACCCCATTAGAAATTATGAATGAAAACTATCAAATCTTAAAGCAATCATTGCAAACCGAACTATTAGAAAAAATTATGGAATGCTCTCCTCAATTCTTTGAGCAATTAATTGTAAACTTAATTGTAGCAATGGGTTACGGGGGATCGATTTCAGATGCTGGGAAAGCAGTAGGAAAATCTGGCGATGGTGGAATCGATGGCATTGTGAAAGAAGACATCCTCGGATTAGATAAAATCTACTTACAGGGAAAACGTTGGGCAAACCCAGTTTCAAGACCGGATATCCAAGCATTTGTAGGAAGCTTAGTAGGCTTTAAAGCGAACAAAGGGATTTTCATTACTACCTCTCGTTTTACAAAAGAAGCAATTGCATATTCCGAGAGTATTGATAAATCATTAATATTAATTGATGGAATGAAGCTTACTGAGCTCATGTTTTTATACAATGTAGGTGTATCGAACGTTCAATCCTTTACAATAAAACGTATGGATTTAGACTTTTTTGAGGAAGGTTTATAAACTGAAAGAAAAATGCAGCAAACTTCTTTTGAAGATTGCTGCATTTGTTAAGATATATCGAGTCTTTCTTATGTAGAGAAAAATCCTATTCTTTATCGTCAAGTATAGGAGAAATTATTTTATTTTTTTTGAAGTTTAATAATTTATTTATTGTTTTCTACTCGTGTGCCATATACATCAATTGTTGATGTAATATATGCATACTTACGTGTCAACAAATCACTTACAGAGTTATAACTACTAAAGTCATTATCTATTTCCATCTTCATCTTACTTTTCTTGCCTACACCATATACACGTACTAGCCACATTTCATCCTTATACCGAATGAACTTTTCCAATTCAGGGTAAGTAATTGAATAGACTGCGCTTGTACTTGTTGATGTTGTACCCTTCACTTCAATTTTAATTGGTTTTGGAGGAGACTGTGGCTGTAAATAATCGAATGCTGTAATATCGTATCCTAATCCGTCACCTTGTGTTTGCGCTACATGCTCTACCTGATCTCCGTATTTTTCACCGAATACTTCTATTACTTTCTTTTTCACATATTCAAATACTTTTTGCTCCGCAATATCTCCAATTTTTTTACGCTTTTTCAAATCTTTTTGTAGCTGTTCTTGACTTACTACTCGACCACGTTTCTTCGTACTACCCGCTATCCTATTACTAACTCTAGACTCTCCTTGCTCGTAACTAGAAGTCGCAAACGTTTCCTCGTTAATTTCACCATCTTCTATTAGTTCTGCTTCTGCTTCTGCTTCTGAGCTATCTTCGTCCAAAAAGCTGTCAAACAAGCTAGCCCAAGCTTCAGGACAGGGAAATAAGTAAGCCTGATTTCCTCGTCCATTTTCTTGAAAGGCTGAATATTTTTGCGGACGATCAGATTCCATAGCTCCCCAAACATCTCTAATCATAATTGGATTTTCTAAAATTGTGTAATCTACATCCACCTTATATCCTTCATCAGACCATAGATTTTTCTCCTGTAGCTCATGCGGTTGTTCTGCAATATAACAATCTGACGTTGCTATACCTACCGCTCGAATTGCTTGATCATAACAGCTGTAAATTTTATTACCAGCCTTAATTATAGCCATTCGTTCGTACGCATGATTGCTATTTCCATTTTTATTTTTTTGTGGGGACCACATATATCCTCCGATAATTTCTTCCTCGTGTGTAGCATTTTGCATGACAATAAAATTACTCATATATTCACCCTTAGTTTCAGGAAACGTTCCATTTCAATTTTAATATTATTTAAATATTGTATTTTTACTATAATTCATGATCATTAAATTGTCAAAAAAATCCATTGCTAGGTCGATAATATTAAATATCTTTTTTCTTTTCGAGAGATTAAAGACACTAAATTTCGCGAAAATTTAAAGCTTCTCTTTTGTACTGCGGTAGCCTTAAAGCAGGCTTTTTTGAGAAAAAGTACTTTTATGTCGTTTTGAAATACAGTTTGATTAAAAATAAGTTGCAAATATAGATGTTTTATTATAATATTTCATTATTGTGCAAAAAATAATATGTTTTTCTTCTTATCAAGAGAGATGGAGGGACTGGCCCTATGAAATCTCGGCAGCGGAACTTTGTGATTAAGTTACTGTGCCAAATCCAGCAAGCAATGGCTTGATAGATAAGAGGAGTGTTTTATAGATATAAGACCTCTTCTTGTTATTTCAAGAAGAGGTCTTTTTTAGTAAGAGAATGGACAAAGACGTATCCATTTTTAATTTTTGGAGGTAGAACAATGAAGAAAGAGAATCCATGGGCGCTAATCCCATTTGTTGTTTTTTTAGTTTTATTTATTGGTTCAGGGGTTATTACAGGTGATTTTTATGCCTTCCCTGTCATTGTAGCCATTGCCATTTCGGGCGCTGTGGCTCTGGCGATGAATCGAAAAGAATCGTTTTCGCGAAAGGTTGATATTTTTTGTAAAGGCGCAGGAAATTTAAATGTCATGCTGATGGTTGTTATTTTTCTATTGGCTGGAGCCTTTTCAGAGGTAGCAAAAGGCATGGGGGCAGTGGACTCCACTGTTAACTTTGCTCTGTCAGTCATTCCGCCAAACTTACTTGTCGTAGGCTTGTTCATCATTGCCTGCTTTATCTCCCTATCAATGGGTACTTCGGTAGGAACAATTGTTGCACTGGCACCAATTGGAGTTGGGATCAGCGAGCATACCGACTTTTCCATGGCTTTAGTAATGGCAGCGATTGTTGGCGGTTCGATGTTTGGCGATAATTTATCCTTTATTTCAGATACAACCATCACTGCCGTTCGTTCACAAGGTGCACAAATGAAGGATAAATTTAAGGTGAATTTTTGGATTGTGTTGCCGGCAGCTATTGTAACGAGCATTATTTTAGGGGTTATCACAATGGGTGAAACGGCGACACAAGTAGAACATTTAAGCTATAGTTGGATAAAAATTATTCCCTATGTTTTGGTTATTATTTTTGCACTAGTTGGAATGAACGTATTCCTTGTTCTTGCATTTGGGATTGTTCTGGCCGGGGGTGTTGGCTTAGCGGAAGGCAGCTATCAGTTAATGGACCTTATGCAAAAGATTGGCGAAGGAATGTCAGGCATGTATGAAATGGCATTTCTTGCGATATTAATAGCTGGAATGGTGGAGATTATTAAGCTTAACGGAGGAATTGACTTCCTACTTCACCTTGCCACACGAAGAATTAAATCAAAAAAGGGTGCTGAATTCGGGATTGCCGGCCTTGTGAGTTTAACTAATTTCTCTACTGCCAATAATACAATTGCTATTTTAATTGCTGGTCCACTTGCAAAAAATATTGCTGACCAGTATGGGATTGAGCCGAGAAAGTCCGCAAGTATATTAGATATTTTCTCCTGTACGATCCAAGGTATTCTGCCATACGGAGCCCAATTCCTGGCAGCAGCAAGCGTAGCTGGAATATCGCCGGTGAGCATGCTGCAATACTCTTTCTATCCGATCCTTATAGGAATTTGCGGAATTATCGCAATCCTTATCGGGTACCCGAAACAAAAGAAAGCTTGAACTTTATCACTTTAAAGTGATTGGTGTGGCTTTAAAAATATTGATTTTACATTGAAAAAATCCAATCGTTTTGAAAAAAGATTCTTCAAAACGATTGAATTTTTTATTTGTGGCTACTTTTTTTGTGAAAAAATTTTGATGAAACATTTTAAAAAGGTTGCTTGTATCAATCTAATTTTCCTCTATATAGCGTATTCTGTCAGCTTTATAAATCCCCCGAAAAACCCTCAGCTTCCATTTATAGATACTACGTGCTTTCCATAACCCTTATTTAACTTTTCTCCTTTATAGCTATAAACTTCCGCACCGCTTCTTCATAAACCTCCCTCATCCTTCTTCTTTCCTCAATAATCCGTTCACGTTCAACTAACAATTCATTACGTTGCTCATTGAAATAAAAATCTGCACATTCTTTTGAACAGAAGCGACGACCAATAGCATTCGGATCTTTCCAGGTAATTGATACAATAAAGTATTCATCTGCTACATTGCTTTCTACTTTTTCGTCGCAATGACATTTAAAGCTCCATTCTCTTTTCGTATCTTTACGGAAATACTTTTTCTTATATCCAGCTTCCAACTCTTCTAGCTTCAACTCTATATCTGTTAAATCCATCATTAAACTATAATCTAAACCCATCATTAAACTATAATCTAAATCCATTTCAACACACTCCTTTCAAATTAATTAAAATCATTTTAATACCAAAAGTTAATATAAATCAATTAAAATAAACTTATAAGTTATTTATATTATATTTTAATGGTATGTAACGTTTGTTTCACCTCACATAGGCTTAAAAATGGGGGTGATACAAATGGATTTAACAAAACGAGTAGGAATGAACATTAGAGCGATTAGAAAGGCACAAAAGTTAACAATCGACGAACTAGCAGAGAAGTGTGATTTTCAAGCCCCGTATTTATCAGATGTTGAACGTGGAGAGAGAAATATTACGTTACAAACTTTAACTAAAATATTAGATGCCCTAAAGGTCGATCCAGGTAGCGTACTTATACCTGAAATTAGAGGAAATAAAGGCCCAGAAAATAATAAAGATGAGCTTTTAAAACTCTTAATAAACACGCTTGAAGATAAAAATGAAGACGATATTCGAATGCTACTGAATATATCAATTGAAATCTTCGCACGCTTGCAAAAAAATTAAAAAGGAAGCTTGTGTATTTTTTCACAAGCTTCCTTTTTAACTAATAATCCCTTCTTTATAATTCATTTTTTTAAGCTTGCTTCTCACATAAAAAACTATATCTGCCTTTTTAAAAAAATAATCGAAAATAATCGAATCCAGTTTATTTCAATAATATATTATAAAACTATTAAAATCCTAGGGAGGAATTGCCATGAAAAAATTCCGTACGTATAATCAAGCAAAAAAGGATCTAAAAGTATTTCAAGACTACATCAGTTTAATCGAAAATTATCAACCCAAAAATTTTACTCAACGTGTCATACAAGAATATGCTTATCAGGGAAACATTAATCGTACTGCTGAAACTCTTAACCGTCGTGGCTATAAAATAGATGATCGTAGTATTGAACCGCAGGATATTTCAACGATAATTAAAAGTAAACCTGCTCCAGAGGACTTACTTCATAAAGAAATACGTAGATTGTACCTCAAAAAAACTAAAAGCAATCAAGGTTCTTTTTCTAAAATATATCGATAATTCTTCTACTGTCTATTATCTAAATGTAACTTTTCCTATTATTGTTATATCACTTTTGAAACAAAGATTAAGCCTTAATCTTTTAGGTTACCTCCACTTTTATTAACACTTTAATTCTTCAAAAAATTGAACCTACTGCACTTATTATTGTTAGTTTTATTTTCAGAATATATGTATATGTACGGATCCCTTATCATTCTTCAATACAACGCCTTTTGGTAAATTGCAAGCTGTTGAAGTGTATCTAAGACAAAATCCGTCTTGAACAGGGCCAATCGAATAGGCTAATATTCCCCCATAGAGACGGCGGGTCTTGAAACGGAAAATAAGAAAAGGGCTGAAATACCAGTGTTTTCAATGGTTTTTCAGCACCAGTTTTAAAGCCTGACCCACAGTTTGACCCAAAAAGTTCTTCGAACGCATAAACACTGTACTTTTTTAAAGTAGTTGCTTGTCTTTCAATTCTTTGAAAGTGCAATTAATTATCCCTCTGCATTAACAACCTTTTTTATTTTTTCATTTAGAATTTCTTCTTAAATAGCTTTTAGAATCTCTTGCTAAAATTGACATATAAAAGGTTCAGTAAAATAGGTCTCTACATCTATTGAAACTCTCATCATTAAGTATTTAAACTTCAGGTAAGTACCTATTAGATTAATATTCAACTTTTAAATCAAAATAAAATAGCACCTTTAAAGGGTACTATTTCATAATTACTTAATAATTGCTTCCGATGGGAAATTTCCTAAAGACTCATTAATAATAAGATCTATTTCGTCATCACTTAAAGCATTATTTTCATTAGATCTTTGAGTATTTTTGATTCCTTGCCTAAAGCTATTTATAGCAGTTAAATCATCAATCGTATAATCTATAAGGTATTCTTTTAAACTCCTACCTTGAGACTCATGCTCCCAAATATCCTTTTTGTTAAGTTGACCTCTACTATTAGCCTTATTAATGTAGAGAGAGGTTCTTTTTATCTTGTGAAAATCTTGCCTACTTCGGCTGACTATCTTTTCCCAATACTTTTCTGCATCATATAAGTACGAAGTCACTACATACCTTTTTGGTACAAGCACGACAGGAAAATCTCTCCCACCATGCCCTTTTATACTAGGCACGTATTCCGTAAATTCGTCCCATTGATGTGTATGGTGATTCCAATATTTTTTTGTTAACTCAAAATCTCTTTTTATATTATATTTCTCACTTTGTTGAACAGTATATTCAACTAATTTTTTCTTAATTAAACTTGCAATTAAATCAGACATTTTATCGCAACCAAATTTATCAATAAATACATGCAAGTCTTCTATACGACCAATTAAACCTTTTGAAATTAATTCTTTAATGTGAATATAGTTAAATATTTCAGCTAACTCTTCCTCACTATTGCCTGTACCTTGAGGAAACCCTTCAGTATATCCTAAAAACAATTCATTGGATTCACCAGAATATACCAAGTTACTCCTAGCTTCATCTATATTTTTCACTCCATATAAATCTAATACAGTATTGAAAAAGTCTAGAATAATACTGTCACATTCTGCTGAAAATGTATCTGTTTCAGCTTCAATACGAGTTGGGTCAATAAATAATTTATTATCCCAATCAATTCGAATATCTATAAAACTCAAATCTTTTTGTGATGAATTATTTAAACAAAAATACTTAGAAAACCTCATAATTCTACCCCCAATTTATTATAGGGCAGTAAACTGCCCTACGAATTAATCCCAAATACAATGGTCATTAACAACCGTTGCTGCACGTTCATGTGGTCCTATCCATATTCTACCGTATCGAGTATTTCTAAAATGGCCTCTCACCATGTGCGCACAACGAAAATGAGGTGTTATTTTACACATCACGATCACTCCCTTATAGATTTAATTAGGAGCATCACTCTAAATATGTAGTTGAATTTATTTAAAAAGAAAACTAAAATTATAAATACAGTTATAAAAACAACCCTTAGAGTGATATACCTTAATTGATTGCCGTCAATCAAGATAAAATTGCTCCATTCATTGAAAGCTTAAATGTTTGCCCGCATTTAAGCTTTTAATGTTTTTCATCTTGATGTTTCTTCAAGACTTTAGCAGCTCCGCTTTTTTGTTTTTTTGAACTTTTTTTACTGCTTAACGTTCTTCCGGCTTTTCCCACTTTCCCACCTGAATGTCTTTTCATCTCTGCACCTCCTCAAATTATCACTTTTTGTTATCTCCAATTAATAATGCTATTCCAACTACAGCAATTAATACGATCCCAATAACTGCTTTTAATGCATAGAAAATTGTTGCAAAAGCTCCTGCAAATACTATGATTGATATCACAACATGTAATCCAATACTATATTCATAGTACGAATACTTAATAGACTCCCAAGTCACTTTTAACATTATTATTACTCCTGATAATTCTAGTGCTGCTCCCAGTAGTGTTAAAAACCAAAATATTGACAATTCCTTAGCATTTTCACTAAAAATTATTTCAATTGCTCTTTGAACATTTTCAGCATGCACATTTGCAAAATACTGATTAGAAAAAAGTAAAATTAGCATTCCGATAATTACCAAAACTATTGCCGTATATGATTTGTTGTTGATACTTATCTTACTCACCTCCTTTCATTTTCAAAAAAAAAATTGAAACCGATATATTAAAAATGATTTCAATTTAAAAATTGAAACCTATAGATATTTTTAAGGAAGTTTCCTTCCCTAAAAAATACTTTTATATACAAATTGTCTTCCACCCTCTATTAAAGGTTCCTCAACTCGTTTAACTAATCTTTGCTTGTAGAGTGAATTTAGATGTGTACTAATTAAATTTGGTTGTTTGTTTAGTAAATCAGCTATATCTCTAGCAGTAGTCATTTTTAGTAAGTATACCTGGTCTAAAATTTTACTATGCGTGTCAGAAATATCACCGATAAAGTTCGCTTTTCCATTGGCGTCTTTTTCAACAATCGCTAATTTTGTGCCGTGTAAAGTTGTTTCAATATTATAAGCATGCTCATGATCCTGATTATTAAGATTGATAAAATAAAGATATTTATCTTTTTCATATTCACATAAATGCTTAATTACTTTACTAACCAATTCATCTACTCCAGAGCTATTTATAGCTTGAACATCCTTAAAATCATAGTAAAAAACTGTATTGGTATCTGCATGTGAAATTATTTTAATAATTTCCTCTTTAATTGGTACTACTTTTATTCTACTAATAAGGTACTTATTACTTATTAACTCCGGACAAAGTGATACCGCATTAATAATAATCACCCCTTTGATTTCAATTCTAAATTTGAAAACGTTAAGTTAACCTTATTATACTTTTCAATAATTGTCAAGCTACTTCTATACAAAAATCGTAGTAAGTACCTGGATACGTTGATGTCGTTTTAAAAATATGAATATCTCGACTTAAAATATCGTATATATTATTACCTGTCTTCAATAACAGCCTAGTACTTTTAAAACTATCAGCAAAAGAATTTATTCGCATATTATTCAATCCCATACCACCGGAAGATTCTCTTGTACTTTCGTTTACCATAAAAGCCTTTCTTAAAATCTCGTGTTGAGCAACGGAGGAATTTGCCTTAGTTTTAAATTTTTGTATAATACCAACTCCATCATCGGCAATGCCTATACGAATTTTATTAGAAGTCTTATATAATTGAATTGTTACATACCCATTCCCCTCACTATGATGAAGAATGTTTGTACCTAGTTCCGTTGTAATGTTCATTATATTATTAGCAATTTTTTTTGATAAATTATTTTGAGTAAATATTTTAAAAATAGAGTCTGTCATACATTCAACATCCTCTTCTGTTTTTAATGGTAAAATTTCCAATAAAATTGAGCTTGTATCATTTCTATTCCTTAACTCGAATTCCTCTATATGATAATCTCTTAATATATTTGGAGGTAAGTTTTTGAAAAAATTTAACCTTTCAAGATATGATACATTCTGGCAGCCGTTTAGATCTAAATGTACATCCATAAATTTATTTAAATTTTGTATAGCAAGTACCAAGCTCACCATTCCTAATGGAGTTATAAAAGTTAAGTTTGAAGCATTAATTTTTATATTTTTATATTTTTTATCAATTGCTGCATATACTTGCTGATTGAAACTATCAATACTAGCAATTGAGCTTACTATATTCGGCAATAATATTTCCAAGCTCTTAGCCCCCCAAATGAGATAGTGATACCATCATAACAGTCAATAGTTCAATTCAACAAACATTAAGTAATGAAATTCAAAAAAATACAATTTTTGTGTTTATATCTTGGAAAATTAATAAAAAAATCTCTAATCTCTTTATGAACCGAATTCTGAATGATCGACAATCTAGTTGAAATAATTAGAAATCCCTCGATTTTGCAATGAAATCCCCCTTGCTTTGAAATAGTTCTATCTTTAAGCGAAATTTATGTATCAATGATAATTAAAAAAAGGTAATTTAGAAAACGGTGGATTGCTTTATAACATTAGCAGTGGATACAAGATCATTTTAATACATTGTAAGGCTGGCATGTAAATCAGTGGGCTAAGAAGCTAAAGCGGTTTCGCATGGTAAAATCATATGCTGCGAAAGTTCTTGCTTATGCGATTAAACATAGCTACATTGATAAAAATCCTTTTGCATTGGTTGAGATACCTAAAAGCGCAAGCAAATCATTTTAGATGAAGAAGAATTTGAAAACTTCTACGAAAGAGAACATTTAATAAAACTGCTTGAAACCTTTAAACAGGAAAATAATTTAATGGTTTATACAATATTTCATGTACTAAGCTATTCGGGTATGCGTAAAGGCGAGATATTAGCACTGATGTGGAATGATATCAACTTTGAACGAAATGAAATTCGTATTAACAAACAATTTCACGCGGTAAGGAATGCAAACTGTACTTGAAAACAACTAAAAATGATGTAGTGCGAACAATTAAAATGGATGAAACATCAATGTCTTTACTATCCATGTGGAAGTTACAGCAACGTAAGATTTATTTAGCAAAAGGCATTAATACTTCTAATAAAAAACAACTCGTATTCAGCAATAAATATAACCGCTTCATCCAACCTGTTCAAACACAAAAGTGGCTTAATAAAATAATTGAAAAATACAAACTTCAACCTATTACTACACATGGTTTACGACATACACATTGTTCTCTATTGTTTGAAGCGGGTGCAAGTATTAAAGGAGTACAAGAACAATTGGGACATACAGATGTCAAAACAACAATGGACATTTACACACATGTGACCAAGAAAACCAAAACTAGCACCATTGAAAAGTTTGATACATATATCAATTCACGCTAATTCTTTGACCCAATTTTGACCTAGTTTGACCCAAAAAATGACCCAAAAACGTTTGAAATCAGTTGAAAGTTTTTGAAATGATGATTTGTCAAATTAAGTGCAACAATTGCTCATTAAAAGCCTCGTTTGCAATTTTCCAACCAAGACATTTTCTTGGTCGGTTGTTGATTTAGTTTAATGATTCTGTTAGTTCTTCTGGTGATACTTCTTCGAAATTTGTTTGCTTAGGGAAGAACTCGCGAAGTAATCCATTTCCATTTTCGTTACTTCCGCGTTGCCAAGAAGAATAGGCGTCCGCAAAATAAACATCAATTTTCAAGTCTTTTTCTAACACTTTATAGCAGCTAAATTCTTTACCTCTGTCTGTTGTGGCTGTTTTTATAGTGCCTTTTGGTAATTTAGTATGAAGAAGACGTACTGCTTTTTCCATTGATTGAGCTGAGCGATCCGGTATCAAAAAGCCAATATACCACCGTGTCATTCGTTCAATAAATGTTGCTACACAACCTTTTGCTTTCCCACGTCCAGATACAACTGTATCTAACTCCCAATGTCCAAAGGTTTCACGTTTACGTACTTCTTTTGGGCGTTTAGAAATTGGTGTGCCAATGTTAAATCTTCCTCTTGTTTCGCGGGGCTTTTGGCGCTTTCCTTTTTGACGGAGAACGGTTATAGGCACTTCTAAAAGACCATCGTAAATCCAGCGATAGTTGGTTTTAAAACTCAGCTGACCTTGATACAAGCGGCCGACAATTTGTTCAGGCGACCAAGTATCCCGCAACTTTTCTTGAACAGCTTCTTTTACTTCTGGCGTACATTTTGACTTGGCACCACAGTTGGATTTATTTTGGTGGTAACGTACTTGCGCTTCGTCAGCCGTACTACCGGCGTGGCGTTTTATTTCTCTGGAAATCGTAGAAGGTTGACGATTTAAGAGTTTCGCTATTTTACGAATCGGATAATCAAGTTCCAGGTATGTTATTTTTACACGTTCTGATATGGTAAGATGGGTATAGCTCATAACGATTCCTCCGTTTGAATGTTGGTGTGGTAACTACATTCTACACGAGGTCGTTATGGGCTTCCTTTATATTGACTTCTGGGTGTTGCACTTAATCTTACAATCCGTCAAATAAAAAAAGCGCCAAACCCTTGATATATCAAGGAATTTGACACTTTTTGAAACTATATTGTTTCCAATGTATGGAGACGGCGGGAGTCACTACACACCGTTAAACCGTATTTACATAGTTACGATAAACCGTTATATATCAAGGTTTTATTCATTTTCTTGTGAATAAAATTACGATGGCAAGTAATGTTGTAAAACATATTTTGTACTTTTTTTGTACTTTTATTTGTACTGAAAACCAAATGTTATTAACACGAAAATAAGTAAAACCATTGTTGAAATAAAATACTTTAAATACCATTCCCGAAGACCTTCTTCTTCCTCATATCCTTGTGGCATAAAGAAAAAATTATCAACGATTTTATAGATGCATTTTATCATAATATATCCCCCTCATACATCCAATGCAATTGCTCTTGTTGTTCCATGTATTTAAAATGAGTCATCTTCTATCTCCAACCTTTCTAATGCTTCTCTTGCTGTATCACCAGCATCATGTTCAACTACAGAATCCATATATTCATCAGAGTTGTAGCTGTATTCACATAAATAATTTCTTTCATCCGCATAGAATCTTAATGCTTCAATCAATGCTTCTAATTTATCCATACTTATTCCCCTTTCACCATTCAAGCCAGTTTTCTAGATTTGGTCTACTACTTATTGATTGTGGAAGGCTATCCTTTTCATCTAACCAATTATAGAAAGGCACCGGACGCTCTCTATGCGATTTGTCCTCCGCAGTTAATGATTTAATCGACTTATTTTTCAAACGCTCAACAGCCCTACTATAAGCCCCTACAAATATTGCTCTTAATGTACTAGCAATTGTTAATGTACCGTTCGCAATATCACGGATAATGTTAGCTAAAACATCTTTAGCGTTCACAAAATCACGTATATCGTTCATTTCTGTGGCTAATATGCATTTATGCAGTTGGTCTTTTAAATCGTCACGTATAGGCAACGAGTGCATGAAATCGAACAACATTACTTGGTACTCATTCATCCATTTCTTACAAGCTTCTTTTTCAGCGTGAGCGTAATTATATATATCTTGTAAATTGCTTGTTTTTAAATGATTAAAAGAATTAGATGGTTGGTTTTCTGAAAAAGTCTCAGAAACCGTGTCATCACTAATGTCTTGCGCTGTCTCTCGTTGGGACACGCTCGATGGGACAAAAGGTAAAACACGATAAATACTAGCCCCTTTAATGCCGTTCAATTTAGTAGATGCTACCTTTTCAATGATGCCAAACTCAACCAATTTCTTAACGCTACGGTAATCTTTGTACTGATTTCTAATGCCTCAGCAATTGTGGCAGCTTTTAAATGACAAGCCCCAGGATGTTCCAAAGCGTGACTAGCAAGCTTGAAAACGATGGCACGTTCTGATTCTGTTAAGTCGTAATAGTGAGCCACCATGTGGTTCTCCACACTCTTATCCATATCTGCTACTGATTCAAATGTTTTGTAAGTTGCTAAATATTCAAATGCCATCGTTCTCACCTCGCTTTCAATTCACGAACAATCCGGATCTTTAAATGTTAGTTTTGTTCGTTATTTCATTTTTGTTCATGAAACTTTTGTTCTACAGCTGATAATTTTTCGTTTATGATTCCTAGTAGCATATTTGCAAAATCGACAACTTCACTGGATTCATTGTGTTTGATAGTGCCTTTCAAGTGACCCTTTACGGTAGACAATACAAGTACTTGCTCGAATAAATATCTTGATCGTTCTTGCTCGAGCTTGAAATAATTGTTCATGGTTATCCTCCTTTTTGTTATTTAAAAACTCAATTGAGAGCACTTAATGAATGCTCCCTATTCAGTTTTCAAATTGTTTGAGAATCAAACCAATCTAGTGCTTTATGGCACTCAACAATTATTTTGTTAGCTTCGTATGCCCTTCTTTGATAGAAGCTATATTCAAAAATCAACTCCCTGAATTCTTCTAAAGTTATATGTCCTGCTCCATACTTTCGAAAAGCTACAATAGCTGAAGGCTTTAACTGTTCAGCTTTATGTGCATATTCTCGTTCCAAATCAATGTTTAAATTTAATGCCCCTACCCAATATTTTTTTGTGTGTAGTTTATACATAACACCACTCATTCCAATTCCACCCTTCGTTTCTAAATTTCAAAACACGTAAATTAAATACGTATCATATAACTAATTTACATAATAAATAAAACAAAAAGATATGTCAATTACAAATTGCGTAATTAATTAATTTGATTTATAATTGTGTTATGAAATACATATAAAAAGGGGTGAATTGTTTGGCGCAAAAAGAATTAAAATTACGCTTACGTGTACTTCTTGCAGAGCGTGATTGGGAACAAAAAGATTTAGTGGAACGTACAAATTTAACAAATCGTGCAGTTAGCGAAATGGTAAATGGTAAACAAAAAAGCTATCCAAAGGCGTCACTTAACGAACTAATAAACGCTTTCGGGATAACCGACATGAACGATTTATTTAAAATTGTGGAAGTAGAAGATAATGAAGAAACAGATAACTAATTTGGTTGTCTGTTTTTTTGTATGTACATCGAAGGTACAATTCCCTAAAATAGTAATAATAAGGGGGTTCTATAGAATGAAAAAATTAATATACTTAATAACACTTTTAGCTCTATTACTCGTAGCATGTGAAAAAGATGAAAAAAGTTTTAACTTCACTGTTGATGAATACGAGACTGCTTTAAAAAACATCATTAATGAAAATAAAGGTAATTCATTCATTGAAATGAAAGGTAAGGAGATAAAAGACGGCAAATATCAAATTGAATTAACCAGTGGGATTCTTGTAATTATAACTCCTGATAAAGACAGTAAAGTAAAAAATGTTAGCGTTGGGGCAACTTCAAATGCATTAATGGTTCAAAATAAAGAAGTGCAAATAGCATTTAAAGCTTTACTTAAAAGTGTAGATGACACACTAAGTACAACTCAACAATTAGCTATATTTGATAAATTAAAAATAACAGGAAATAGCGATATGCTTGATCGTACAGAAGTCTACTCACTTAACGATATTATGTATACATTTAAGGGGAGTATCGAGAGGGATGCTATCATATTGCAAGCTAAACCAAATTAAGTCACTCAAACGAGTGGCTTTTTTTATTGAAAATTTTTAACAAAACAGTAAAATAAATCATTTATATCTATTTACTTAAGTATGTAGTTATGTTATAATAAGAGTATAGAAAGGGGGTAAGGAAAATGGAAATTGAAAGAGTAGTAGCACTAACAGCGTTCATCAACTTAATAATCACACTGATTAACTTACAGATAGTGATTAAGAACAACAAAAAAGACACTACTTCAAAGAAGTAGCGCCCAACAAAAGTTTTAAAAAAGAAGGTTAAGGCTGACCCCCTTAACCTTCTACCCTAACTATAGAACATTTTAAATTGAGATACAAACAAAAACATCAAGAAAGAAGGTGTATCATATGATGATTTTAACTTCAATTCTCATAGTTGCAGCACTAGTAGTTATTGGTATAACAGTTGTTATAATGAGAAGAAAATAATAAATGCTAGGTGGTATAATCCAATGTCGAAAAACTACTCTTTCAATAGCAAAGAAGATTTTATTAAATTAGTTCAAACTGAAATCTTAACATCATCAGAAGTGTTGGAGGAATTGCAAATTTCTAGGCAATCATTAAATTCACTTGTAAAGCGTGGAAAGTTAGTTCCTATCAAAGAGTTACCAAGAGATAGAATGTTTTTACGCGAAGATGTGGAAGCTAGAAAAGAAGCAGCAAAAGAATTGCATGCTAAATACAGACCATATGACGAATAAACACAAAAAGCCCAGGTACTCACCTTTTATGATGAGCACCTGGTCATTTTTATTTTTGATATGCATTAAATTAGTGTTTGGATCCATTTTCGTGACCATACCTGTGTCTGGTTCATATTTTTATAGATGGTGAATACTTTATTTTTATTTTCTTCCTGTGCTTCAGATAATGTGTATGCCATTTCTTCTAAATCAAATCCATCATGGTCTGGTGCTTTGGCTCTTTCTTTTTTGTTGGTGTTTTTGTTTTACTAGCCATGTTATCCCTCTTAGTCAGAACGTTTGTTTGCGCAATAAACAGAACTAATGTTCTGTTTTTGGTAATAAAAAAATAGCCACTTAGGCATGTTTATTGTTTATCGAATATTATTGATTACATGGTTTCATCTTAAATTATCATTTGAAACCAACTCTTTTCCTTCGGTATATAGTAAATGGCTTATCCCAAGATAGATTTTCTTTAGGGCATTTTTACGAATAACATAAATCATTTGCTGACTATAACTCATCTCTTTTGCGACTTTAACTATAGTCCATCCTTTTAAGTATCTAAAATTAATATAGTTAACTTCTTTTTCTGGCATAATATTTAACAACTCACTAATACATATGGCTATTTTTTGATCTTTGGTTAAAGTCCCGGCTTTTTCTTTATTTATATAAGGATACATTTTCAGATATTCTTCTACTATTTTATCGAGTTCGCGGTCGTTCTTTTTCATTTCATTTGCCCCTTTGCCTAGTTTCATTTGCCCATTAGTTATTTACTTTATTATTAGCTTATGTTATCCCTAGTTCTTATTCTTTTTACCTTTAAGTCGTTAATAATAGTCTTGTAAAAACCAATGTATTCCATAACAACTCTTATACAAAAACATATGTTCTCTTTATTCTTTTTACTATACTATAAACGCGCATTATATTACAATAAATAACAAAGTTGGTTATTATATAAGATGAAATGAGATTCACTAAATAAATTTTTGAGGTGAAACATGGAGTTTGAAAATGTTATGTATATATATTTATTAGTTCTAGGGCTTATTCTTGCTTTAAAATCAATTCTACCTATTATTTTTAAACAAAAAAAACGACTTATTAATTTATTTTCGAATTTGGGCATACTCTTGTTATTAAACATTTTTGTTTTCGTTATGAGAGATACTTTGTTTACCGATTTTAGTTTAATAGATTTAGGAGTAGTATTAATTTTGCTTGCATGCTATATCATCTTTTTTTACCAACTTTATAACTATTTAAAAAAAGCACATGTTTAACATGTGCTTTTAATTATCTCACTTAACGTTTAAAAGTTAAGTATTTTGCAGTAGTAACTTTATCTTTATACACTGCTCCATTTTTCGCTTTATATGAAATTGTTGTCTTAACTCCATCAGCAACAGGCTGGATTTTTGTAGTAATCTTATCTCCCTCTTTAGGTGTTGGAAATGGTTCATACTTAGTGTCATGTACCCACACACCTCTTATTGTTGCACCTAACGAAATAACTGTAGCAGTAAGAGATACAACTAAAAAGTTCGCAAAACCTAATGTTGCAAAAGCTGCTGCTGTAATTGTAGCTTCTTTTTTCCATTTTTTAATATCTTCTGCAGTGAACTCATGTGTAGCTGAAGATCCTTTTGCTAAATGGACTTTACAGTAAGCTGTGTCGTAAGTATAACCTTTATTCGCCTTAATATGAACTTTATATTCACCAAAATATGGAGTTTCGACTGTGAGAGAATCTTTTGCAGTCTTTTCACTATAATCTTTTGAAAAAATAATTTTTCCATCTCCTGGTCGAAATACTTGAATGGAGCCACCGTAACCAATACCACCACTTTTACTCCAAGAAATTTTTAAACTTTTCGTCCCTGTTTTAGATACCTTTAAACCGAAATCTGTATTACCATCATTTTTTGCCATTAATAATTCCTCCTTTATTGTTTTATTGGAACATCTTAATCATAATTTTTTTTCAGCATCTACAACTCCGAAAAATATACAAAATTATTCCATTATTTATCTATCAAAACTCTATTTTATATATTTGATTTTTAAAACTGATATAAATGGAAAATGACCAAGATGGCATATAGCTATCTTGGTCTTTGTTGTTAGTTACTGCGCTGTTCAATGATAAGTTTCAAACCTTCATAATCACCATTTGTCATAGTTCCACTATCGAATTTATCTAGCCATGACTTATCAATCAGCTTTTTATCTACCGTTTGTTTAATGTGGTCACGTACTGCTGCTTGTGTTGTCTCATTTGAAAATTGCATTTTATCATCATCCTTTTCAATTGGTTTATTGTCTTCCTCATTTTTGTTGGTGAACCAAGATAATGTCTTATTGCCGTTTAGTTGGTTTAAATCCACAGTGCCTTTGATACCAGCAACTGCCCCCTTCTCCGTGAACTGCCATAAGTCACAAGCGTACTTAGGCTTTAATCCGGGAGCACTAGTTGTACTATATCGTGGGATCCATAGGAAGTCATAGTTAGTTACTTTGTTCATTCCGTATGGTTCATAGAAGTGATGACCTGTGTACAAACCAACCTTAACACCCTTACCTTTCAGGTAGTCAATGAATGCTTGTGTTCCTTGAATAATATCTTGCACCTTTGCTCCGAAGCTCTCTTCAACATCGACAACGTAAAATAAAGGGTTATGCACTTTAGCCCGTTCGTAGAAATCTTTCGCTTGCGCTAGTGCTTGCATCTTGTTTGTGAAGGTAACATAAATATATACACCGAAAGGCACGTTGTATTTTTTACATCCGTCAATGTTTTGAACGTATTTACGATCAATAGTACTTGTCCCATATTGAGTGCGAATAATAGCCAAATCAACTTCTTTGCTTACTTTAGCCCAATCAATATCTCCTTGATGATGAGATATATCAATAATTTTACCCATTCAATTCTCATCCTTTCTTGGAGTACCATAATTCAATGCTTGTGAGCTGTCGGATGCACCTTCAGTTGTTGGGTCAATTATAATACCAAGCAAACCTAAAATGCTTAAAATCGTCTCAGAAATAGCTGTAACTTGGCCGTTATAAATCGTAATATCGACATTAAAAATGCCCGCTATTTGATTAGCGAGCACTAGTAGTAATGCAATTAAGGACACCCAAAATTGTTTATGTCGAATACGTACTTTCCAGTTAATTTTCATGAATGATTCCCTCCACTTTATCCACTCTTTTATGAGCTTGCTTAGTTGATTCCTCCACACGAATAATTCGCTCTGACAAGTCTGTTACACGCATTTCCTGTGCCTTTATATCAATTCGGATAGATTCTACACCTGAATTAATATTGTCTAATTTCGTGCGTATAACAGCTGAATCTGATGCATCACTTCTAACGTCTTTATCACGATTACGATTATAAGATAATACACCTATAACGGCACCTATTACAGTACATAAAATTCCTATTAACGCTACTGTTTGACTGTCCATAATCTCACTCCTTTATTTTTGCATAATAAAAGCCCACCACAGTGTGGAGGACATAAAAAATAACGCTAAGCTCCGCTCGCGTTCCTATTAAAACATATTTGCATACTCACTCCATGACAGTACATTTAGTTCTTCCTGCTTTGAATATAGATAATCAAGCATGTTTTTAAACTTTTCTGTTGGATAATTCATTTCATCTTTATTTACATCTTCTACTTTGTGAAGTAGGAAAATCACTGTTGCACCCGTTTCTATTACATAATCAATCGCATTTCTAAATGTGATTTCTTCTACATTGTTATATAGAATGACCGTTTTAAGCAGATGTGGTTGAATTGGTGGAAGAATTTCATATTCTTCTCTTATTGACCTCCCTAATTTATAGTTTTTCATGACCTCTAAAACGTCATTATTATAACCGCCATAAGGATACGCTACAAAATCAGCAGTTCTGGAAAATCCATTGGATATTAACCATTCCCTACAAACGTCCAATTCTGCCTGAATACGATTTATTGACAATGTTGATAAATCTTGATGTGTAACAGTGTGATTAAACAAATCCCACCCATAATTATATAACTCTCTTAATTGTGCTAAATTCATATATCCCGTTGTACCTACTGAACCGCTAATAACACCGACTGATCCAACGAATCCTCTAGCCAACATGAGGGGAAAAGCGTTCGTATATTGAGAAATAAAACCATCATCAAAGTGAAGCAATACATTTCCTTTTGATTTTCTGTTGGTGTAGATTCCATCAAATACGACAAATGTATGATCGCCAGTAACACTAATTTGTAATGTTGTAATCGTATTATTAAGACTTTCATTACCCACAACATTCAATTTAGAAAGAGGTATCATGACCTCATTCCATCCACTAATCACTTTCCATTTTGTCGTTTTCCAAGATAGATAGCTGGCCATATTATCAACTGAAGATAATCTCAATTCAATATTAGAAAGCTTGTTCACATCTTCTACGTAGAAACGTATCATCATTGTTTTGGTTTTTGATAAGTTAAATTGTACTGATCTTAGTCTACTCGCTGATGTAGTATTGGCATCATTTGTAGTTACTTTGACAGACGACTGTCCAACTTTAACATGTTCTGTATCTTGTGAAACTACTCCATACCACAATTGCCATCTTGAGAAATCTGTCATTAATCTTCCCAAGTTAATGGTTTCTTTAAACTGCTGATTTCCCGATGTAATAGCTGAAAATCCACCCTTTTCATCATCCCAATATTGCGGTATAACTGCGCCAACTGCATCACGAATCAGCTTCTTTTTTGTAAAATCAACACCTTCACCACCTGGTATTATAAAAGTTTGCTTCACATCATCCCAATACTGACTAGGTATAGGGCTTCCCAATGCATCACGGATTAACTTTTCTTGATTAAATTTTTTCATATTATCACCTTCTATAGTTTGTTAATGGCATCCGTTTGCATTTTATTTGTGTAATCTTTAATTTAAATCGAGGATAGTCTCTACCTTCATCTATTGTCCATACCGTATCAAAATCCCATCCATCAAATGTTGATTGTGTTTGCATTTCTGTAGTTGTACGTGCTTCGGTGTGAGTTTCTGTTACTTGCTTCCAGAAATTTGACCATACTTCACCTGTTATAGGTTGTGCCCTATAATAAGGTTTTGGCCACCATGAAGGAGGACCTGTACTATTCCATTCAGGCTCCCAATAATCACGATCTTTATTGTATTGTGATTTGTAATTTCCATATAATTTATTATCTGTACCTCTTATAAACATTTCTTCAACATAATTTAAATCGCTAGACCACCCCCGCATAGTAACACCCAACGATACATCACAATAACAGGAAATTATTTCAGCACCGTAATTTTCGGCAAAAACATACAACTGTTTCCTACTGCGTGACGAATAGTTATAAATCTCTACACATGTATAACAATTCTCAACATTACCACTATATAGAACGTAAGCAAATGTACCAGCCTTTATATACTTATCATCTGGCTTATCTTCATCTTGTACGCCACTAATTTTCCCTGTAACATAACAATCTTTTATAACAGCATTGGAATAGCAAACAAGCCCTCCCGCCAATCCTGCTGTTATATCAACATTAGCAGAACACCTATTTATTATTGTCCCTGTACCAGCTGAACTTATCAGGCCGCCTGTACTACTGTGTACATTTGTGGATTCCATTTTGCCTGTTACATGGCAATTGGTAATTGTACAATCGTTTGTTTGTGATACTAAAATAGCTATCCAGTTATATATCGTGTTAGTAATATACCCATTATCAATCGTGATATTTAAAAGTGTTGCTCCTATTGCTGAACTGATAAAAGCTGGACCCTCAATATCTTTAGTGATTGTTAAATTACTTATCGTATATCCGCCACCATTATAGGTACCACAAAAAGCTTTACCTTGATTATCACCTATTGGTAACCATTCAACACCTGATAAATCAATATCTGCCACTTGTTTATAATAATACTTAGGGTTTTCATTATTTTTATTCCTCACATTGATAAGGTCTTGTACAGTTTTAATTAAAAATGGGTCATCTTTTGTACCAGTTCCACCACTAAACATCATCCCCCTCTCCTTCTTCTTCTTCTTCTTCTGTTCCCTCTTGACACATGGCTTGTACACTTATATCTACATTTCCGCTTTCCAAGCCTATCAAATTAATTTTAACGCCTATATATTTATCTTCTGCATCTTTAATTAATTCCCATAGTGCTGCTATTGGCTCTGCTTGCTCTACCTGGCCAATCCCCGTAGTCACACTAATCACTTCATCATAGGAAGTTGTAAAAAGAAATTCAGCCCCTTCACTATCTGCTGATACAGTTTCTGACTCTAAATAATACGTTGGTCCAAGTAAACCTGGGTCAACAACCTCATCATTTTGTGCTGTAAATCTAATAGCATACCAAGCTTGCCTGTGCTTTGATGAGTCAAATTCTGATGGTGGTTTTTCAAGAATGCTAATAACAATGTACATCACATTTTTGCGTGGGAAAGTCCAGTCCTTTATACCCTCGTATGATCTGTTAGTTCTTATACCTTTACTGCTGTAAGTACGTATACCAACATAATAAGAACGATATTTTCTTAATAACTTCAAGCGTAATCCATTATGTTCGAGTAATGCTTTATAAAATATTTCTGCTTGAATAGCATTTAATGAAGGACTAGCAGGTACTAACACGCCATTTAATTGTAAACAATTCACTTCTCCAATACGTAACTCGTAAAGAGGTTCAAATGGTATCTTTTCGAAAGCAACTCCATACATCACATTCTTATGAACAGTTGGATCAAATTGTGAATTTGGAACTTCTGAAATAGTAATTAATAAGTATTCTGCACCATCACGCGGTAGTTTCCAATTGAGCAACTGATCCCTTATCGTTTCGTAATCGTACACAAATGGAACACCATCGGATCCGAACGTCACAATATTTATTTTATAATTACTAAATTCAGGCCTTAATGATAATTTAATACCACCGTACTCTTGCATCAGGTGATAGTTTAACTTGACAGAAAAATCATCAAGCTCTATATTTTCCCCTTCTGTGTCAATTAACAAGCTACTGTTGCCTAACATGTTGTTCTTACCAATTTTAAATTCACGTAACGGGGCAATATAAACTTTATTGAATTTCACTGCATAATCTCTTACTTTGTGAATCTCTGGATTAAGTTGTTCGAGAGGCACTTCACTTATGGTAATACTGATTGCTTGCATTTTTGGTTTTGGAAATGTCCAGTTACTCATGGCGTCAGCTATTTTCTCAAGTTTGTATTCTTCAAATTGATTGTCCTCATACCACTCACTAATGTACACGTGGTACTTGCTGTATTGGGGCTTAACCTTTAAAGACATACCTTTTAGTTCACCTTGGATATAATAATCAATAGAGGTAGATATATTGTCAGGTAAGATATCTTCCTCGCCAAGTTCGATTCCATCAAGAGCCATACAATTGATCTTGCCCATTTGCCAGCTCTGCAAAAAGTAATTTAAAGTAGGGTCTTCTTTCTCTTCATATTCCTTATCTTCATTCATGATATTCACAATATCACGTATAACTTGCCCTACATCCAACTTCGGTACTTCTTTAAATAAAGGATTATAACGTTTACCTACGATACGTTCCGTTGCATCAATGGCTAAATCTGTATCAATCATGCGAACGGTATCCCCTAACTCAGCTGAAGCAATTTCTTGCTGTTGAGAGCCAGACATTTTACTAAAATCGATAATGTCTACTTCATGTGCATATTCAAACAAAAAATTTTCATCCAAATCAATTTTTTGTGTCATCGATTGAATGTTTTTCCCAACCTCTAGCTTAAGGTTTTTATTGGCACCACGTCTGTTATGAATCGTAATGACAAACTTGTTATATTCAACTTCTAACCCATTTTGGCGTGCAAATTCATTAATGCGACTCCTGCCACCTTTAGCGCTTGGCCTATAGTAATAATAACCACCTGTTAAATCAATAATCTTAAATCCGTTCATTCCCCAGCATTGCGAAATGATATTCCGTGGTGAACCCTCATAAAACTCTTCTTCATCTTCTGCTACAAAGGGCGCTTCCGATGGATTATTTAATACATAACTTACATGCTCAAGCATCAGCTTAATTGCTTTACTTCGATCCCGCTGCTTGTCTACCCCCGCAATAATAAAATAATCCCCATCCATTTCCACTAAATTAGGGTAGCGTAAAAAGGAGGGGAATATATTTTCAGCCATTTGTATGTCAGCAGTGTATTGGTCATTGATGACTTCATAAATCTCTGCATTAATAACATTTTCAAGCGTACCGATAAGCGATAGATTGCTATGATTTAAAACTTTAATATCGTAGCTCATACAGCCACCATATCAGGTGAACAACGGAACGTTGCCCAAAATAACCCGTCATTCACGATACGCTCAAAATCTTCACTAGAAATAAACTTGGCCATGTATGCCCACTTTGAATCTTCATCAAAAATTAATCGCTCTTTCTGTGATGATTTAAAATAACCACGTAAAGCCCGACAAGCATCATAATAAGTTTGACCTGGCAACGGTGTAAGTAGGAATTGTATGCGAATTTCAATATCACTTTCACTATCATCAGCCACTACTACACTGCCACTAACCTTCGGTAATTTAATAAACGAATCACTAAATTCACCAAAAAGGGGCCTTTCGGTGTCCATAACCTCAAGCCCCAATTGTGAACAGTGTATTCCTTTAAATGTGATGTCACACATACTATTTCCCCTTTCGATCACGTTGCTGCTGCTCATAAATTTGACGTGTAATTTTCTTAACATCAGCTTCTTCGCGAATAATAAATTGTGCGCCTTCTAACATGCGTTCATAATTATTGTGAATTACTTGTGGTTCTTGTCGTCCTCCACCTGCTGCATCAAATATTGCTTTACCAATTGCACCTAACACTCGCTCATTAAGAGGTAAAATGGCTTCTGGACCTGCTTCTCCTACCCCATGCAATGCATTTCCTGTATTAAACAACGTTGGCTTATTAAATACGCCACCTTTTGCATGCCATTGAATATCGATTTTAGGAAGCCCTTCACCGAACCAATCTAATGGATTGATAGAGCCCTTAATACTAAATTTAGGCTTCTTGAGCTTTGGCCAATTAAAGTCGAATTTAAAGAATCCCTTTATAGCATCTATTGCTTTTTTAACAGCATCCTTTGCTTTGTTTATTGGTGTCTTAATGGCCGAATAAATAGAATCCCATTTTTCTTTGACCTTCCCAAGCAAATCACCGAATGAAAAGAATCCTTTAATTTTGTCGACAACAGTCTTGGCTATATCAGAAATCTTTGACCAGATATTCGAAAAGAAGTTGGAGACACCCGTAAAAATTTCAACTGTCTTACGTTTTATTGTATCCCAGTTTTCAACGATCGTTTTTACCAATATGCCAACTGGTCCCGTAACGACAACAAGGATGGTTTTCCAGTTTTCCTTCAGGAAGTCGACTATAGCACCACCAGCTTTTTTAAAAACGCCAACAATAAAATCCCATAAATCTGTGAAGAATTCAGCTATAGAATCCCAGTTTTCAATAATTAACGGAACGGCTATGGTTAACGCTGTGACCGCAATACCAATTGGTCCTGTTAAAGCACCAAAAGCAACTCTTAAAGCTGGCAAGACTTTAGAGGCTAGATTAGCAATGACCGGAATGAGTTTACCTAAAATTGAAGCAAAGCCAGCACCACCCTTTCCACCACCAAATAAGGTGGTTATGGTGTATACTGCTGGACTGAGTGCGGTAAATGCACCTACTAATGTGCCAATAGCACCGACAACACCAACAATAATCGATGCTAAAGTGGAATGTTCTTTTGCGAAACTAGCAATACCCGACACTACTTCAGTAATAACACCAAGCAACGGATCAAGTCCTTCTTTTACATCTGATATGGCTTGTTTTAATGAAACCATCGGATCTGTGTCTAATTCATTCGCCATTTTGTTAATTTCTGCTTGACCTTCAGCAACAGTAATCTGTCCATTAGCTACATCATCTAGCACACTAACAATTGCATCGCCCTGGTCTTCCCACATAGTCCCGAAAATTTCAACGCCAATCGTTTCACGTAAAGTAGCATCTTCTATTGTTGATAACCATGTTGCCATCTCGGAGAAAGCTTTTGAACCTTCTTCGCCACCTTTAGCAATCGCTTTTCCCCATCCCTCTAACTGAGAGAATAAGGCTTGTACAGCAGCACTGTCAGGAGGGTCTTTCGCTATCGCTAACTTTTCGGCATTCATAGCTTTAAATGAATCTAATTCTGCTTTGTGCGCTTCTCTTACAGCATCCATTTCATCACTTAATCTCTCATTAAGTGCTTCTTTACGATTAGTATGTTCCTCTTGAATTACCGATAATTTCGCCTGATTCACTTCTCGTAACGCATCAATCTGTGCCTTATTAGATTCACTAAGTCCCTTTAATTCCTCTTGTTTGCGTTGTTGAAAAGCTTCTTTTTGAGTGTTATGCCGTTCTTGTAAGGCTGCTTTTTCAGCTGCCTGCATTTCTTTTAATGCATTTTTCCGCTCATCAAATCCACTTTTTAACGATTCTTTTTCGTTTGCAATTTGCTCCGAAAGTTGTTCTTTTCGAGTTTCAGTCTCTGTTTTAAGCGCTTCTTTTTTAGAATCCGATGCTTCTTTTACTGAATCCTTTTGGCCTTTTAAAACTTCAATTTGTTCTTTGCGATCTTCTCTGATTTTTTCAAGACGTAACTGTTCTTCAAAATTGCGTAATTCTCGCATTGCATTTTGGCGATCAGCGTTCGTTTTCGCATTATTTACACGTAAGTTTAGTTCAGCACGTTTCTGTGCGTTCTCTTGTTTCTTAATGGCTTTATCTTCAGCTTCAGTTTTAGCATTTAATGAATCTATTTTATTGTCTAAGGCTTTTAACTGATTATATTTTTCTTCATCAATGAGCTTCATACGCTCTTTGTATTCTTTATCTATGAGCTTTATTTTTGCTTGAGAGTTTTTCTCAAAAATTTTCAGCTCTTCTTGTTGTGCCTTTTCTAATTGTCGTAACTGTTCTTGCTGATTTTTAGTTAATGCCTCAGTTTCAGCAGTTAATCTTTTTTCCAATGCTTTTTGTTGCTGTTCATAGCTTTTAACCGTCGCATCATAACTAGCACTTAATTTTTTTTCGAGTGCTTTCTGTTGCTGATCATAACTCTTAGATACAGCTTCATACTCTTTTTGTAGCAGTTTATCTAAAGCTTTTTGTTGTTGAGCATGCCCCTTGGAGATGGCCTTCTCTCGATTACTTAACGATTTGG
This sequence comes from Lysinibacillus sp. NPDC059133, assembly GCF_042755925.1. NCBI lineage: Bacteria > Bacillati > Bacillota > Bacilli > Caryophanales > Bacillaceae > Lysinibacillus > Lysinibacillus sp. NPDC059133. Next base: position 90,912 of record NZ_JBHZDH010000006.1, read on the forward strand.
ATAAGGCATCTTCTTGCTTAGAAAAGTTAGATTCCATTGCGGAAAGTTGTTCATCTGACATTTTTTGCGTATCCCCAACAACATCGCGAATAGCGTCCTTCATGGACTCTTTCAATCCGTTGCCCATTTCAACAGCGCGAATACGTCCTTCTTTCAAGCCATCTAACAAGTTATCGATATTCCAGCTTTTTTCTTGAGCAGCTCTCGCTAAGATGGTTTCAATCTCCTTAGCATTGTAGCCCGCTCGTTTCAGCTGTCCGCCATATTCGCTGATAATATCAAGTTGTTCAGGAGGGAAACCGATTTTCAATAAACGACTAATTAAGTTGGTTGCTTCGATATTGGATATACCCAGCGCCTTGCCAACTTCATTCGTTTCTTGAATCAGTTCAGTAAAATCGATCCCACTATATGCTCGGGTAATGACAGCTGCACCATTTACAACTTCTTGATTAGCCTCATCTGTAGCATCTTTATTTAAAGCCCATTGCCTACGAACTCCTTCGAGTGAGGCTTCTCCATCAACACCGTACGCTTCTACATCTCGCACAGCCTGTCTAACGGTTTCTCTTGATGATTCAGGTACATCAAAGGAAATCTTAATAGATGTATCCAAACTAGAGCTTTCTAATGCTGTTGATACTGCTGTGCTTACTCCAATAGCCGCAGTCGCTGCACCTGCCATAGACTTTAAACTATCCGCAAGACCATTCACTTCTTGTTCGGCTTCATTTGCTTCTTGTCCCAATCGAGCTAAATCTTGTCGAACTTGTTCAACAGAAGAACCGCTGTCTAACGATCGAATGGATGCTCGCAACTCTGTTATATCACGACCTGCATTTAATGATGAGCGTGCGATTTTATCGAATGCAGTATCTAATTGTTTTGCACTGGCAGAACCATTTTGGATTGCTCTTGTTAAATCTCGCCCCAATAAATCAGAAAAATCACCAACCGATTGGCCAGTGACTGAAAATAAATTTTGTAATTGTCGTAAAGACTCCGTTTGATCAGCCTGAGCTTGCTTAGCACGTTGTAATGCTTGTTCTGTTCCTGTTATGGCATTGGCTGCTTGTTGTTCAGCAATTTGATTACGTTTGAGCTGTTCCTCAAGTTTTTTTGCTTCCTCTGAGTTTTCGCCCCATAAATTTTTTGCACGTGCTAAAGTTGCTGTGGTTTCTTCTGTTTTACGCTTTGCCACTTCATAAATTTGTTGTAAACCACTCATTTTCGTTTCTAATTTTTCAGTCTCAGAAGCATTGTGTTTCATCTGTTCTTGTTGGAGCTTCATCTCTTGACGTAATGATGTTGTTTCTTTGTTCATTTCCGTCATTGATTTATTAAATTCTTGGTTAAATGCCTTGAATGTTATTTTGACTTCGTTGTTATTGTTAGCCATATACTCACTCTCCTATCAGGCTATTACTCCACCCATCAAACGCCAGTTTATTCGCATAAATACGCTCTACTGTTGCTATTGGACCATGCCAAAAGGTTTCGGGGTCGATGCCTGCTATTAATACGTAGAGTGTGTAAAGGTCCTCCACATGCTTGATGACTAGCTTTGGTGGTGTTGTTTTTTTTTGGATTTTTTCGTTTGTTTGTGTAAAGTTTTAGCAAATTCATTCGATTCACTCATTAATCCAACAATCAAATTAGCATAAAGTTGGATTGTATCTGTTAATGAATAATGGTACATTTCTAAAAATTCATCAAAAGATAATCCAAGATTTTTATTGGCACCAATTGCAGCTAAATAAATAACAGCAATTAATTTTTGCTCATCAAAAGCATTCAATAACTCAAGGGAAGCTTCTTCATCGGATTGAGTAATAAGTGTTTCAAGTCCCTTTATTTTCAATAAATCCTCAAATAAACTCGATTCTAATAAGCCTGTATCATAACCTTTTTTCACAGCAGCATTCGTTAAAAAGGCTGGGTGTACTTTCGTGTTAACAAATCGCTTTTCAAACTCACCGTCAACCTCTACAACTTCTACTTCTTTTAACTCGACCTTTTCAATTTTCATGTAATTCTCCTCCATCTATTCAAAAATAAAACACCTCCAAGTTTGGAGGCGTTCAATTAAGGTGTATCTGGTTCAGTTTTTTCAACTAATTTTCGTGTGAAGTTTGTATGCCAAGTTTCCGCAATTTCTGGTTCTTCTAACTCAGCTGTAATCGCCTCATAGTAGAATTGGCCATGTGCATCCGCAACTGCACTAAATGCTAGTTCAAGCATCGCTAACTCTTCTTGGGACGTATCAATGTTGATGGTAAAACCACCCGCATTAGATGCTTTAGGGAATGCGATTAATTTTGTTAGGTCCTCAAATTCATCTATCACATCAGCTGTAAATACAAAGTCTTTACCTAATGAATTGGAGCCATAACTATAGATACCAGGCTTTAATTCCTCATTAGATAAACCGAAATAGTCACGTAAAACTTGTACAGGTACATGAGCACTAACTGTTACATTTAATTTTAGTGTAACGGTTTTCTCCGCAATTGTTGCACGACCACATTTTTTCGATAAAACTGTTGTCTCAGGTTCAGATGCAATCGTACCTACACAACCAAATTTTGTACCTGGTTCTTGTTTGTTTCCTTTCATAAATTGAATCGATGCGTTTTTGATATTCCACGCATCAAATTGCTCAATTACTTGTTTTGACATTATAAGCCCTCCTCTATTAATTCTTCTAATGCTCCATGTAATTTCTCTAAAATTTTAGGCGTTGATTTCTGTAATGAACGATCACTAAAATGCTGTGCCCAGGGATTCGTTGGTCCTCGACCTTCATCAGGGAAAACTAAGTAACCAAAACTACCTTTTTTATTGGCGGCTCCTCCCTTTGTTTTCACAACAAACCCCAAATTATGTTCCTCACTTGTTGACCAATTACTTTCTTTTGCGTGTCTCTTATTAGCAACATTTGAAACGGGTAAAAGATTGGACATTTCTTTTGTAGCAATCTCAATAGCATCCGTGTGTAGCACCTGGTTAATGGCTTTCTCAGCTCGACCGGGTAACGCCTTAATTTTTTCTTCCAAAGAAGTTAAATCATTAAATTCAACTAGTGATCTCATAATTCAATACACCCAGTCACAATTTTGCGTTGATAAAGAAATACAACTCTATCAACGTAGTTATCCGTATCTTTTCTTTTTAATCTTTGTTTTTGGGTACGTTTCAAAGACATGCGAGGTAAGTTAGAAAGCTCTGTAATAATATCAATCGTACGTTCGTCGATGTCATCACGATTTTCCGAATAATAATAGATAACTACATCTTGACTGATAGACTTATTATCATCGTTTTTATTCATGTCACCTGTTTCATATACAAAGAAATGATAGTTCTTTTTCTTAAACTGAGTTTCTTCATCCTCTGCTAAATCATCCTCAAAAACAGGAATATCAAAGGTATTTAACGCTGTAAGTAAAGCATCAATCTGTTCCTGCATCTTGATTTTCGTTTTGCTCATGTGCTCCCACCTCCTGCAAATAAAAATAGAGATACATCTTTTCACGGTCACTATCTACCTTTATGACATCGTACTCTATACCTTCTACAATGACTTTTAATTTACTTTTATCAAATTTGCGTAATTGAGGAGGACAGAGCGTGCGAATTTTCAAGCTTAAAACAGCACTTAATACTTTTGCCATTTCATAATCTTCATCACGACACGACATTTCTTGATAAGCAAGCCGACCCATTGGAACAAATTTTTCACCGATTCGTTTTCTCTTCGCGGACCTTCCAGTTTCCTTCGTGCCATATTGAATATAACCATCGTTTAAAACATCACGAATCTTCTTGTTCGCCATCTACAGCCCTCTTCTCTAAAGCGACATGTAGTATTAGACGCTTGAGTTCATCTGCAAAATTCTTTTCAAATTCATCAGCGGCATTGTTATAAACATAGCGACAGCGCTCTAATAACAGCTCTGTTTTCCATGCGTCTAATCCAAAAGAAAAAGTCTTACTCGTCAATTTCTCGAAGTAAGACTTTGCTCTATTAATGATACGTTCTAATTCAGCATCTTCATCATCCCATGTAATACGTAATCGATGCTTTAATTCTATAAGCAGTTCATTCATCATTATTCACCGCTTTTTAATGCATTTTCAGCTTCAATAGCTTCCTCTTTACCTTTTACTTTAGTGCCATTAGAAAGCTCGTAATAGCCTTTTCCTGTGTGCTTTGGAAACTCTAACGCTTGTTCTTTTGTTTCTTCTTGTTCATTGATTAATACATCGGCAAGATAGATTTTTTTATACTCAGGATGTACACCTGTTAAAAAATACACACGTTCCTCATCAGCCATATAACCTTCAGTTGGATATGTGTCACCAGCCTTATACATATGGCCATCATGTTCAAGCGCTTTAAATGGATTTACTACTTTTGCTGTAATCATGTTCATTTCCCTCCCAATTTAATTAAGGTGTGTCTGGTGTATTTGTAGTGGCTGTGTTGTTGATAGCCATATTTGTAATATCAAATACGATGAACGAATCATTATCAAGTGGACGACCATTTGTTAATTGACGAGTTAAATATAAACGTTGATCTTCAATTAAGCGTAATACGTCAGTAGATTCTAATTTTGTTTCACCAGCTACCCCCATGAAATAATCTTTCGGTTTACCGGAAATCATTGTATTCAATGGGACAGCTGGTGATTGAATGATTTCCAAACCAGGAATAGCAAAATTATTATGTGTCCAAGAACCGTCATCGCGTTGCTTTGCCCCATACGCAAATAATTTTGTCGCATAATCGAACGGGTTAATGATTAATGATACGCCCGTATAACTACGTGTACCGCCTTTTGTTGTTGGTGCTAAGATTTTTTCACCGATTTCTTGCGGTGTGAAAACATTCAAAGTTACTTTGGCTTTATCTGGATATGCGCCATCCACAATGGCACCTGCTAAATTTTTTATCATACCAATTGGTTGTTTTTTACCGGTTCCTTTAACAATGACATTTTCTAACTCTGTTGAGATAACTTCTGTTAAAAACGCACGTACATAACGATCTAACCATTCAGGTCCAAGTTCGAACATTGCTTTGCAGACAACTAAAAAGCCAGAAAGTTTATACATACCTTGCTCAATTGTTTCAAATCCGTGGTCAACCATCTCTTTGATTTCATCGCACACATCTCCCCAGAAGGCTGTTGTTGCCCCTTCCTTACGCACGACCCATTGCGTAGTTGCACCGACGCGCTGAAAATTAACGCGAGACAATAATGGATGGTCCATTGCTAAATCTTCAAATACGCGTTCATATACAGTTGGTGGTACAAATGTAGCTACACCGTCAAATGATTGCACATCAATTGCAGCGTTATAAAATTTCTTTTCCTCTGTCGTCAATGTACGTATGCCTCGTGATGCTAATACAGCATTGTCCCATTGTTGCTCGTTTGCACGATTGGCCTCGCGAATTGTCGTGTTCATTAAATCTTGGAAATGTAGCATATTACTTTCATAATTTTCAACAATTCGAGCTGCAACTTCGTTTGGATCAGCACTTTCAAATGCTGCTTTTAGAGCGGCCACTTGGGCTTCTTTATTTTCGATAACTTTTGGTTCTTTATCTAAATTTTTAATACCTGTCATATAAATGACCTCCTATTTTCGGATAAAATAAAAACGCCTACTCAATTGAGTTGCGTTGGAATTTTGTTAAAATATTTTGTTTTGGTGATGGCTCTTGCTTAAAACGGGCAAGAACACTATTTTTAAATGCTTCTGCATCTGTTTTGGTTTTGTCGTCATCGGTTACGTCTTCCACAATTGATTTTGCGGCGAAGCCGATAGCAATAGCTTCATCAGCAGTAAACCATGTCTCATTATTGACCATTTGTTCAATTTCTTCACGTTCTACAACTGCCTTTGTCATATATATGTCCACTAAAGATTTATCAAGCTTAGATAATAACTCCGCTTCTTTTTCTAAATCTTTCTTAGTCCCCCAAATACCTGTAGATGCTTCGTGAATCATCAACATTGAACCTGTGTTCATTACAAGTTCATCCGCTGCCATCGCTATAATAGATGCTGCAGAACAAGCCCAACCATCTACAATAATTTTCACTTCAGCATTATGATCCTTCAAGCGATTGTAAATTGTAATACCGTCAAAAGCGTCACCGCCAGGACTGTTAATACGAACCGTAATATTGTCAGTCGTTACATCTTTTAATAATGAATCAATATCACTTGCAGAAATAGAATCGTACCACCAGCTTTCCCCAATGTCGCCATAGATGACAATTTCAGTGGTGGACGCATCAATTTTTTTTGCGGATAGTTGCTTTTTAATTTCTGGAATTTGTTCAGCATATTGTTGATTTTTAAATTGCTTTAAACGATTTTTCATGTTAAGTTTCACCCCCTTTCAATGCCTGTTCAACTGTTTGATAATTTTTAGTAATATGTCTTATATTCGCAATTGGATCATCTACCGTTTCGTGCCCCATTTCTTCAAAAATTTCATTTAGCGTAAATCCGATTGCAAACATTTTATCTAATGCGGTTGCTAGCTCTGTAATGTCCGATACTTTGATTTTCGACGTATCAATCTTTAAATACGTGCGGTTTAAATATTCTTCTTTGGAGTAAGCCTTGCGATTAATTTCGTCCTCCATCATCTCGGCAGGTGGATTGATGGCAAACATAATAAAGTTGTCCGTTTGTTTATCGATGTCCGCTAAATCACCTTTGAGTAGACCACGTGGTACATGAAAAGCCATCGCCACATAATTAAAAATGTCATCTATAAGATTACTAATGTCTCGACTGTCAATCGTTAATCCGACTTTAGCGTCAGACATATCTTCAAGTTCAAAGCCTTCTTGTAGTTGGAAAGCAACGCTTTTCTTATCTGGATCAAACCAATTTTTCAATTGTGTTTCAAACATATCGTCAATTGCTTCTTGCGTTTTATCATCTTGCGGTCTTAAAAAATCACCTTTTACTAATACACGCTTATTATTTTTAAGCTTGTAGTAACTCTTAGCTGCCTCAATCATTCTTCCATGAGATTCATACAAATCATTTATGACAGATAGTATTTTTGTATCCGTCAACTTCAAACGAATGACTTCGGATTCTACAAATGTCTTGTCCATCGTTAAGTCACCAATTTGGATACCAGAATATTTATTCTCATAGAATGCAAACTCTTCCACATTAAAGCTATCAGCTATATAGAAGTTGTTATTCTGCATAATAATTAAACAATCGCCATCATAGATAAGTTTTCTGATTGCTTTATGAAAGAAAGCAGTCGCATTTTGATTTTGGTTTGGCTGCACATTTAAAGCGTAGTACATGTTTCCTCTGTGTGCTTTACCTTCTTTGAATGTCTTAATTTCACATCTTGATAAGGCATTAGCGATTAAGTTTACACATGTTTCTACAGCTAGTTTCTTGTAATAATACTCAGCTGACAGTTCATAATAGCAATCTTTTAAGCTTTCTAATTGGCCGTTTTTAAAGAATCGCTTCACCCATCCCCATAAACTCAATATTCTCACCTCCTAATAGCTGTATGTTTTAAATGCTTTTGCTACATTTTCTTTTGTGATAATTTGCTTTTCAGTTAATAAGTTTTCATGCTGCAGCGCGTGCAAGAATGCAAAAAAGCCGTCAGTCTTTCGTAATTCCGGCTCAATTTTTTCATAAGTAATATTTCCTTTTCCATCTCGTTTCACATACGTATTCCACGTATACCAACGCATCATGAAATCATCTCCCCACAGTATCTTTTCATGTGAGAACATTTCTTCAATAACTGGCTCTAATATCGTGTGAGTTAGTGAACCTTTGCGCGCCTTAATAAGATCTAGCCCATAGTCTTTAAATTTTTCTTCTAAATGAGCAAATTTTACATGGTCCGCTGCAACCGTTTTTATCCGATATTTTTTCGACTGTTCAAGGAACCAATTAGCGATTTTTTCTGGACTATTTGTTTCTTCATAAATAATAGTGGCTAGTCCTTGTTGCACCGCCAAATCAATATCAATTTTAAAATCATACAACTTTAAACTACGATGATTGATAAATGTATGATGTATCCAAAAACGTTTTCCTTCATGTTTAAATAGTAATCCTACCCCTACAAAATCACGTATATCTGCATAGTCGACGCCACCGATACATTCTAATCCTTTTAGGTCTGGCAATGATTTACTAGCCGCTTCTAACTTCGGCCAATCCGTAACGCCATTCGCAGACAACATAAATGGCATGTTCATACGTTTCGTAATAAATTCAATTCGTAAAGAAGGTCTAGTTTTTAAATTATCATACTCTAGCAGCATTTCTGATTTTAAATGTGGTAAAAAGTTGATTCCTGGATTCGCCTTTTCCCACATGGCCACATCATGCATTTCCTCTTCATCGTCAAGATGTGCAAGAAACGGGAACATTCGCGAGTTAGGAAGCTCGCCTTTCAAAATCATATCTGCTTCAGCTTTAAAATCATCGAGTACACCACCACGTACATATCCGTCAGTTGTGATATAGATACGTCTTCCCAGTGGCACTTTACCAAGAGCTGAAGTAAATACTTTGATATTGTCATACGACTCATACTCATGGACCTCATCAAAAATTATCGCACCTGGACGCAATCCATCCTTTGTTTTGGCATTATTCGTATGATAAGTTAATATCGATTTTGATTTTATATGCTTTATTTCTTCTTTGGTCCACTTAAAGTGTTTCTTCATCTTTTCTTTACGATCATCTAAAATGTCGTATACATCATTAAACGAGGTTTTTGCTTGTTTTTCAGAGGTTGCAACAATGTCAACGTTATACCCTCTGACGCCCTGCTTTGCTATAAAGTATTTACTGATAGCAGCAATAAAACCGTTTTTGCCTGCCCCACGTCCCCACATTAAAAAGAATTCATTAAATACTAATGTCCCATCTTCATAAAAAAGTCCAACCATACATGCCAACACAAATAGCTGTGCTGGATACAGTTTGAATGGGAAATAGCGTTCAATAAATTCCTTCGCTTCTGTTATTTCATTCGTTTCAATACTTACATTTGGCTGTTGCAGCTTACGATCCACTAATTCTACAAGCAATTTGACATTTTCAGATACGATATACTTTCCGCTTCTGACACCGTTAATATAATCATCGATGTAAGGATGATATTTATAATTCGTCATCTTCATCATCCACATTCTCCATATCCGCTGCTTTCAATCCCAGTTCAGCGAGTATGCGTAACATTTGTGCGTTTGTCTTATTCAATTCAGCTACGCTATCATTCTTCTTTTCCACGTACATGCCAGGTACAACGACACCTCGTTCATTTATATCCTCGATTAAGAGATTTTTAACATCCCAAAGGGCCATATAATCATCGACTAAATCAATGTAATATGATTGATCAAGACCTCGCAACTTGAGTTGATCTTTTAGATCCCTTTCAATCAGTAATCGTAATTTATTATGACTAGGTACTAATTCGATGGACGGTGGTGCATCGACTATCTCAGCACGCACACTTTCGTGTGCACTATTTTCTTTTTTTTCTTTCCAATTGTATCTTTTATACCATGACTTAACTGTGTTTTCTTTCACACCATATTTTTCAGCAATGTCCTTGTATTTCATGCCTTTTAGCCAATCTTCATACGCCATTTCATGTTTCATGCATCCTCACCGCCCACCTTCCTTCATGAATATTTATGCACGCTTACATAGGGTGCAATTACTACGTGGAAAATCAAAAAATATTTTCTCCCATGAACCCTACCCGTTGAACGAATCCCTTAAAAAAGGCGAAACTTTTTGATAGGGGGGGATCTACTTAATGTATTCCAAGTGTTCGTCAGCATAGTCTACGATGTAATGAACCTCATCAGCTGTTATAGATAACAACTCAGTAGTAAAACTGAGCTTACTTTCAATGGCCAACTGTTCACGGACTTCATCTACTGTCATGTATTTACATTTACGTGAGTTAACACAATCACGTATTTGCTTGTAACGATAATAAGTATAACGAGTAAAAGCGTTTAGCATATCACGCTCGTACCAGTTATGCTCAGACTTTTTGATAGCTGAATCTATATCTTCTGTATCGAACATCCACGCACCATCTGTAAGCTGCACTTTACCACCTCTCCTCATTAGTAAACTTATGTCCCCTAACTGATTCCAGACGATCATGTACCTCATTGTGGCACTTGATACATAAGCATTGTAAGTTGCTTAATGTCAGCGAAAGATGTGGATGCGTCTTTACTTCTTTCATATGATGCACATTTTCAGCTTTGTGATAACGTCCAGCATCTTTGCATAACTGACATTCATAATTGTCACGCTTCAATGCATCCTGTCTTAATGCCATCCACTCTTTAGACTTATAGAACTTCATTAGCTTTCCATCATGAATGAATTGTATTAGTTCTTGTTTGCGTTGTGCTTTAATCATTGTTCATCACTACAACCTTTCTATAAGATTGCATAATAAAAAGTCACACCTTTTTAGATGTGACTTCGTAGTGTTGACGTTCTCGCAAACGTCTATTCAGTTTTAGCGCCTGTTCGAAAACAGGACTTGTTATGTCGATTGGAAGACTGTTATAAAGTAAATCCACTTACTCTACATTTACACTATAAATTATGTAATAAGTATTTAAAACGACATTTTTACGACATTGCCCAAAATATACTTAAATATTTGCAAAATAGATCCGTAGTTTTGAAAAAAAGCGCTCTTTATAGTCTTATAAATTTATCTAAAGCCACTTGAAAAGCTATACAGTTCTAAATATTTGATGATATTCTGGTTCTAATTCACCAACAATGTACTCCAGCTTAATTGCATTCATATTTTTATTAATAACACCTATATTTTGAATATAGAAAATCACTAGCATTTTATTAATAAACAAAATAGCATAATCATAAAGAACTTTATATTTACTTTGTTCAAATCTATTATTTAAAATTGATTCTAGATATTCATAACAATGATTATAAGCAGTATCTCTAGAGTGTACAATATCACACAAACTCCAGTACAAATCTTTCAGTACTTCTCTATATGCATCTCCTATTTTTTTCTTTAAAGTCTTATTTCTAGCAAGCTTCAAAATATTGTTTATATAATCATCAGATATTTTACTAATAGCTAATTCGATATTATTAGTAAATCCATGACTATCTGTTAAAGAGTTAATATGAATTAATGCTTTTGCGAAGGTTTCCATACTTCCTCTTAATAATGACGCAGCCAATTTATACCTATTTTGCGATAAAAGATGAATATATTCAATTAGGCTCCCTAAAGTATCTAAAGTATAACTTAAAGCTGTACTATTAACTATTTCACACTCATTAAGCATTTCTTTAAAGATATATACTTTTTTATGTAACAATTTGTAATCTTGATCTAATCCAAGTTCAATTAATTCATTTTTACTAAATAGCTTAATGAATTCTTCATAATCTCTTTTTATTTCTCCAAAAAACAACCCTTCACTTAAATTACTCATTGACTATTATTTTCGTCCTTTTCTTTTTAGTTTTTACTATGGTTAATAAAGTCTTCTAATAGACTTGTAGAATTATCTTTTTCCTTATTAGAAGAAGATATTGTTTGAACTCTTTCTTTATAATAAGTAGAATGCCAATCCATTAATTCTTTCTCTACCTCTAAATTGTCTTCTTCAATAATCAGCCTACTTACTCGCGCTGCTAAAGCCGTTCTTGATTTATATAAATACTCTTTAAACTTTTTATCATCAGGTAGTTTATATAGCATTTCGAATATTTCAATGTATTCTTTTAATGAAGGATTACTTTTAAAATAACTTGAATAAATAGTTTTTTGAGCAATTGCTATTAAAAATAATCTTTTTTCACTTAATTTATACTTTTTACTATTAAATAAAAGGTCAAGGTCAAGGTCAAGGTCAATATTATTCAACTTTAGCAACCTCCAAACTTTCTATTCTAGATAAAATTTCTCCCGTTAATTCTTTAATTGATGCATATAAATTTTTGCCCTTAGGATTAGTGTATTCTTCATAGACTATGGATTGTGAAGCTACTGGACCATAGCTATATATAACAGAATCGAAAGCCTTCACTCCAGATTTAACTTCATTAGTCATAGTTTTTTTGAAAAAATCTTCTATTTTTTCTTTATATACCGTTTGTTTAATACTAATTCCTGATGCTGCACTCGTTTCATTTAACATAGTATAGATAACTCCTAAACATTTCAGAGGAGTTTGTAATGACTCTACTTTTTCTTTAAGAAGTTGAGACAATAAAGTAATACCTATAGTTGAAAAATCATCAAGTTTAGTTGGAATCAAATAATAGTTGCTCAAACTTAGAGAAACAGATGTAACCTGGCCCCATGTTGGTGGACAATCGAAAATAATGAAATCGTACTGTTCCTTTAAATTATTTCTATTGAAAAAGCCACTTAATCTATCTATAGCTTGAGTATTTATATCAATTATTAATTTTAAATCCCCTGGGATAATATCTATAACTGGCCCATCTTGATCTTCTTCACTCTTTTTTAAAGTATAGATTAAATTATCCGTATCATCGTTTTTTCTGGAAATTCCATTTCCCTTATCACCTGAAAAAATACTAGTTATTGTTCTTTTTTCATCTCTTAAATCAAAGTATGTAGAAATTTTAGAAAAATATTTAAATAAACTTTGAGTAGAATTAAACTGCGGATCAATATCAATTAATAATACTTTGTAGCCCTGATTAAACAATTCTATCGCTATATTAGTTGATAAGGTAGTTTTTCCTACCCCTCCTTTCATATTAAGTATAGAAATAGTTTTCGCTTTCAATACAATCCCTCCAAACAAACTAAATTAAACATATTATTATATTCCTTTAAAATATGTATTATATTAGATACCGCACTATTATTATACAATATAAAAGTAAAAAGATGATGTGAAAATAAAATTCACACCACCTTTATTCCAAAGCAAGAATATTTAATTAAAACTGTAAACGTAATCCATCCGTACCAAAGAATAAAACTGACATTGCATAAACTGCTTCTTTTAAATCTCTTTGAGCAGTACGCTCATGTACATGGTATATCTCCGCTATTTCTGCATAGGATTTCTTCTTTTCATAAATATAAAAATGCATCAATGTATTAAATCTACGTACTGCCTCTGTTCCCAAATGCTTACAGTCCAATTCATAAACCTTAATCATATTATCAATAAACCGCATCATAGCTAGTGTCCGAGCTTCACTTCTTTTTATTGATTCCAATGATAAATATTCCTTATCAGCCGTGAATAAATCCTCCGTTTCCCCATCATCAATATCCATAGTCTCTTTCATTTCATCACAGTACATTTTTAAATGGCGGTAGTTCTTTAATAATATTCTTGTATTAAATAAACGTCTATCTAATCGTTTTGTTTTTTCCTCTTGCTGCAGTTCATTAAATTTTGTAATTGCTACCTCCGCTATTACAGCTATTTGTTCTTGTTCGATATTATTCATTGGTACACCCCACAAAAAACGGCAATTCTTCCGAGGAAAAATCAATTACTTTTAATCCCTCCATGGTTTTCTCCGCATCTTTTATACATCCTTTATAAAGACCGCTTCCAGCAAACCATTGATCTTTTACGATTGTTTTATTGCATTCCTCATGAAGATGGAATTGAATGCGTTTTTCGTCTTCCTTCGCATTAACATAAACCGCACTTTTTCCTTTCTCGATTTCCTCTACGCAAGCAAAACACATATGAGCCTTTCGTGTTGTGACCATTTTCTTATTTCGAATATCTATCATATTCGACTCCCTCTTTCCTTCATTTTTTCGATTTGTTTTCGATTAAGTTTGGATACATTCTTAGGGAATCCGTATTTCTTCCGCACTTCCTCACAAGTCATCCTATGTACTAGGCGACAGTGAGCTTTTGTAATAACAATACCGATATGATTGCAATTAGGTACAGGACATTTGATATAAGCTCCATGTTTAGCATTCCAGTATGGTTCAGTCATCAAGAAGCACCTCCCACCGCTTCTAAGTAATGCACCGTATATATGCCTGATTTAACTCGAACGCAATAATCTCTGAAAAACTGAAGTGGAATGGATTTAGCACCGCCATCACTTTGACCAATCCATGCAGCTTCTAACTGTTCAAATTTGAGATAATAGATTTCAGGTTCATTTTTGTTCTTTATCCAAAAGCAGACTAATAAAAATGCTTTTGCTCCTTTGCAATGCCATGAATGCAGTAATTTATATTGTTCGTCAGTCAAATTTTCCAAAGGGAATCTTCCTTGCTTTGTTTCCTTTGCATCAAAAATAATGGCTTGTCCCTTGTAGATACCGCTATAATCTACCCACGTTGCCTTTTCTAGCTTTGCATCTACTTGATTTTTGTTTACCTCTAATATCGTTAACGGAGGAGGCACTTTACGGACATCTGCAAAGTTGTTGTTTCGATATTGATTGTTTGTCATATCAATTAAATTTTCGAAAAGCTTCCCTCTGTTAGCATGACTTCGTGAATACTGTCGTTTTCGTGTTCTCATTCTCTTTTAACCCCTTTCGTTTTAAGCAACCCACTGTAATTCCTGCGAATCAAAAATTATCGACTCGTCACCAATTCGCACCAATACCGATTGACCATCAACTTTCTGCACAACACCCTTTTTACCTATCACATAACTAAAATAATGTTTCCGATATTCATAGATTTCAGGATTATCCCTAACCTCAATTACCTTCACTGTCTCATGCACCCTAAACACTGCATGAGATGTATGAGCCTTTTGTAAAAAATCATCAAACAAACTCAACTGGCGTAAGCTACTTTCCAACCGCTTCCTCTCCCTTCGAAATTGCTTTTATCTAATTTTTTTAATGCTCATGATGACGTAATCTTCTGGGATGTCATTTTCTCCGCCTTCTTGCAAGTAGACAATCCTGACCTCAACAAAATTTCCTGTATACACTAGTTTGTCATTGTCAAATTCATTTATTTTCAACTTATCACCCACTCGGAAGCTTTGATTATTAAAGCCACACATAAACGTTTTCAACCCTGTTTTTACCGCTTCAAATTGTTCTCGATAGCTGTCTAATTCATGTGTCATAGGCTTTTCTTTTTGCTCTGATTCAATGACTTCCTGTCGCTTCTCTTTTGCGATAGTTGGGGTTAGCGGTTTACCTTCTTTGTATTCCTGCACCGCTTCTTGTTGCTGTTTTTCAGGGAGTCGTGAATACTCATATGCAGTCGTGATATTAATGTTCTCTTTGCTAAATTCTTCTTTTAACTCAGGTGTCAGCTTTTTATTAATGCTTTCCATGCGCGCAACTTGTGTAGGTGATACTTTCATGAGCTGTGCAACAATTTCACGTTTTCGCCCTGAAATTTGATAACCACTTTCCTTAAGATCATTTAGCAACTCTTGTAGTCTTGCTGCTTGATATGTTTTTTCATAGTCTGTCATTTCCCTAGCTGTCGAATTTGCTAGTATTAGTTGCAATTCAGCTTGAATGTCGTCTACTGATTTCATAATCTTGCACGGTATCTTTTTAAATTGTTCATTACCTTCCGCAAACAGTTCTTTCATGGCTTTTAAACGCCTGTGTCCACTTATGACCTCAAAGTCGTTTTCCGCTTCACGCACCAACAAATTTTGTTGAAGCCCCATCAACTCAATACTTGCTTTTAACTCTTCGACATCTTCGACAGTGTACTTATTCATTTCGGAAGGTCTTAGTTTTTCAATTGAAATATGTTCTATCTTGAAGGCAAGTCCTTCATTCTCCACCGCTTCTTTTGACTTCTCATTCATTAATTGGCTTAGATTAAATTTCATGTGTTCGTCCCTCCATTTTTGTGTCCGAAACTAACACATTTGTAGGTATTCTTTGACCAATTTTTCATAGTCCTGTCCAGCAGTTGACTTCTTGTAATCTAAAAGCGGTTTTCCTACGAATGTCGTTTCATCAACCTTTACCGTTTTCCTAATTACAGTGTGGAAAAGTGGATAACTTGTGGATGAAAACAAGTATTCGCATCCTTGTACATTTACGCCATTCTTCTGGAACATCGTAACGAAGCATCCTTTGAATGTGATGTTTTCGTTAAATTCTTTAACATCTTCTATTTGCTCCACAAGTAGCTCTAAACCATCAAATGCAAACTTATCCACCTTGATTGGTACTAAAACATCGTCAGAAGCCACAAGAGCATTAATAACCGTCATGTTAATGTCTGGCGCATTGTCGATAATGCAATAATCGTATTCGTTCTTGTATGCATTAGTTAACCGTGATAAAGCTTTACGTAGTCTGGTTTGCTGTGGGCGTGATACGTCTAGCAATATCTCTTTGTTAGCACGTAATAGATTCATATTTGCAGGAATAATGTCCAACCCTTCGTATGCCGTATGTTTAATAACGCTCTCTATGCTACAGTCTCTATCTATCAGCAAATCTGCTAAACTTTTATCCTCATAGCTATGCAAACCAAAAAATTTAGAGGTATTCCCTTGTTTATCGTTATCAATGAGCAACACCCTTTTTCCGTGCGCTTTTACTAATGTGTAGGCAATATTGATAGCAGATATGGTTTTAGCCACTCCACCTTTTAAGTTGATTATGCTTATTACTCTCATATATCTAGTCTCCTTTTTGTTTGCACTGGATTATCAATTCGTATCATCTCTACATATATATAGACACCCGAAGCAAAAGGACTATATTTCACTTTGATTTCATTAAATTGATAACCTGGATACATTTTTTCAAATATTTCATGAGCAGTATTTTGCTCTAGCGCAATACGTTCCGCACGTTTTCTTGTTACTTTGCTGTCGGCCACTGTAATCGTTGGTTGTTTTAAATTCCGCGAAGGTGTATAACGCTTTGTGCTGTCTTTGCGCTGTTGCTTCATCATGTATTGAGCAATCCCTTTTAATCCACTTTCATTCGGTTTCAACTGCCGCGAGTTCGCAAAACCCTTAGCCCATAATTCCTCCGCTACTTTACGATCATTAAAGTTCATAATGATATGACTGTGTACCCTTACTTTTTTTCCCTCAGCATCGCTGAACTCGATTACATAAATATATTTAAGTTCTCCTAGCCCTGATTTTTTCATGTAGCGCTTTAAACGGCGTATATAATTCGTTACATCATTTTTAGCTTGTTCGTAACTTTTTGGTAAATTGGCATTGTCATACGTTAAGTGCATAGCAATATCTTTTCTGGTGAAATTTGCATTAACCAGTCTTACAAAGTGCTTTACAGCATTTTTCATATTCAAATTCTTTTGCGCCATTCTACTTCTGCCATCTTGCTTCTTTTTTCCGCGCTCCCACTTACCCATATCAGAACGAATAGGATAGATTTCACATTCAAGTATATTTCCGCTCTTAATTGTCTTTCTTCGACATTTAGCTATTTGTTTATCACGTAGGTTTTCTATGCGATCTTCAACTGCATCTTCATCTACTGTGAATATTTCTTCATAATCTTCTATGTCGATTTTTTCATTAAGCGCATTAAACGGAGCATTTTTCATATGCCCATCCTCCAGTCAATCCTTTATAGCCCCTAGTACGTTTGTTTGAGTCACTCCACTTTTTCTCTGTGTGGTCGTAAACTTAATACTCCATACAAGGCCGTTAATTGACTATTCACCAAGAAAGCTGTTATTCTAGCTATGAGCTGTTTGGCAATAGTCAAACGAGCCGTGTTAACTGTCCAGAGTTGATACGGCTTTTTTTTATTGTCTAAAATCAAAGCCTTTGCGACTTATCACAAAGGCTTTTCTTTATGGCGCAGGGATTGTACGTGATCGTCCAGTTTCGCGGTGAACAATCAGCCAACTCTCTGTTAACTTTTTTGCTAATAAGCCAGTTAAAAGGATTCAAACGGAAACTAGCTATATATTCTTTTTCCTGTCTTGTTAAATTTCGTGGTCTTTTCAACGGAAGATACCCCCTTATTGATTTTTGATGACCTGCGTTGCCTATCATTTTGAAAACCCTCGCTAGACACTTAATCCGCTTCTTGCTATAATCGGATTAATCTAAATCTGATGTTTTAGACCGTGCTGTTTAATCGCTCCATCGATTAGGCAGTTTTTTTATGTCCTTAACTTCGGCTAGCATTAAAGCTCACCTCTTCTGTTAAATTTCCTCGCATGTCTAGTTGACTAGCAATTTCAAATAATTTGTTTCTTCTATGTTCTTTAATCTGAACTTCCAAGCGATTAGCGTAATCAGCTCTATTTGTTAAAACTTCTATACGTTCTTTCACTAACTCAAAATTGCCATCTTGGAAATACTTATTTATTGCTGTTATTAAGTCCCTACAACAAGCATTTTCTTTTGAGTGCTCCAATTCCAAACTTTCTTTCCCTACTATAACTTTCTTATTTACAAAATCTACAAACACTAGATTTTGTAACGCTTGTCTGTATGCCGTTTGAAGTTGTTTTAACATCCTTGCCCCTCCTTATTTCTGGGAAGATTTGACGTTGCTACCGTCATTTAAGCTATAAGTCCGAATTTGATTTATACCGTCATTGGCTCGTTATCACAGCGCTTTGGTTTTTTCTTTCTTCCTCAAATAATTCAGAAACACTAACATTGAATAAATTTGCCAAAGCAATAGCTTCATTTAGTTCAAATTTAGAAATCATTCGTTCTTTTTTGCTGTATGTTTGCCTTGTCATATTTAAGGTAGCCGCTACTTCTTCTTGAGATATATCAGCCTTCTTTCTATAAGCAATCAATTTGTAATACATTATTTATCACTCCCACATTTTAAAAAGGTAATCGATCTCTAAATCTGGAAAAAATGTATTTCTAATAGAAATAGCTTCTTTTATTGTTAATTCAGACTTTCCATTTAATCTTTCCGAAACGGTCGGAATTCGATCTCCGAATAAAATAGCTAAATCTTTTCGTTTTAGTCCTTTTTTCCTCATTTCTAAATCTAGGTTAGGAAACAAGTCCGTCCCCCTCCTTTCACAATAATGTATTTCTGTTAATTTCCAACTACTTAATTACGAAATTTCGTAGTTTACAAGAATTATGATATACGAAATTTCGCACTTATTCAACAAAATATTTCCAACAAATTTTGATATATCGTAAATATGTTGTTTATAGTCAACCGAATATGTTATTATATCTTTGGAAGTTACGATATATCGTAATTAACTAATAAAAAAGGGAGGTGAATGTGATGAAAAACAGTGAAAAGTTACTAACGTTAATTAGTAGGCGCGGATGGAAAGTTGCCACTCTAGCGGAGAAAGCTGATATAAAATATACGACATTAAAATCGTTAATCGATAGGGATTTGAGGAATATTACAGTTGCACAAGCTTTATCAATATCACAAGCACTTGATATAAAAGTATCCGATTTTATTCAAGAGGCAGCTCCTATGACTGATGAAAATTCATACCTTAATCCTCCCATTGGATTTAAGGTAAAAGAAGCTAAAAGTGTTTATGAGACTACCTCTAACAAACGGAGTCTTTCAATACTAAATTATTATGGTCAAATATCTGCAGGTGAACTAACATCCATTAATAGTATTGAAAAAGAAGACGTTATTGAATTGCCGAAATCTATGTTGGGTAAATATGCTGATCGCCTTGGTGCATTCATGATGAGAGTAAACGGCGATAGTATGGATAAAATTATTCCAAACAATAGTTATGTTGTTTGTATTCCGGTGGAAGAACATGAATTACATGATAATGACATCGTTATCTATTCTTATAATAATGAATCATCAATGAAACGTTTTAGTGTGCGCGGTGATTATGTAGTCTTTAGCCCTGAATCTAATAATCCAAGATATTTTGATTTCGCTATTTCTAAAGACACCGAGAATGAAGTTGAAATTTTAGCAAAAGTAATTTTATACGCGGTCACTTTGGGGTAGCTAGATGCTACTCTCTTTTTTAAATAGGAGGAATATTATGCCTGTATATAAAGGGGAAAAACGAGGAACATATTGGGTTAAAATGCAAATTGAATTACCTGATGGTACAAAGAAGCAGCATAAGAAAACAGGATTCACAAGTAAAGGTGAAGCCCAAGAGTACGAGGCAAAGATGAAAGCTGGTGTACTTGAAAATGTATCTAAATTGACTTTCGAAGCAGTTGCCATCAAGTATCTAAATTGGTATGAGACTAGAAGAAAACCAGCTTCCTTTGCAAAAGTAGAACCAATAGCAAGAAAATATCTAATTCCTTATTTCGGCAAGAAAAAAATAGAACGGATAAGTACAGCCGATATTATAGAATGGCAAGATTACATGATGAAAACTAAATTTGAACAACGTTGGGGAACTAAAAAAATATTAGCGAATGACACATTATTATCTATTCACACTAGGCTATCGGCCATTTTTAATTTCGGTATGAAACATCACAATTTAAAAACGAATCCTGCAGCTGTTGTTGGTAATTTCGAATTAAAACCAGTTAAAAGGCTTAATTTTTGGGAAGTACATGAATTTGAGGATTTTTATAACGCCATCGACAACATAAAATACAAAATCGCATTTCTATTACTGTTTTATGGCGGTATACGAAAAGGTGAATTATTGGGGTTACAATGGAAAAACGTTGATGATAAGAAAAGAGAAATTTTTATCGAAGTTAGTGCAGGTAAATTCGGTGTAGATGACACAAAAACTGAAGCTTCGGAGCGTGTTGTTTCAATACCTGAAAGTTTAGTAAAGTTAATGATGGACTACAAAGAAAGTTTGCCAGAGGCTTTTAAGGAAAATGATTGTTTTATATTAGGTGAAACAGGCACTAGACCTTTATCGCCAACACAACTTGATCGTATGTATGATAAATATCTAAAAAAATCGAACGTCCGTAGAATTCACATTCATGAATTTAGACATTCGCACGCTTCATATTTGATTAATAAAAAATGTACAATAACTGTTGTAGCTGCTCGATTAGGTCATAAAGATGTAGCTGAAACATTAAATACTTATGCTCACCTTTACCCTAATTCACAAGATGAAGCTATAAAAATAATAGAGCAAGACATCAAAATATGATGCCTGCTCTATTGATTTAGTACAATTTGTACTTTTCGTGTACTCGACTATCTTAAAACCTTGATATATCAACGTTCCTCGAGTGAATATGGAGACGGCGGGAGTCGAACCCGCGTCCAGAAACTCCAATACTTCAGCTTCTACGCGTGTAGTTTGCCTATTTACGATTCACGTAACATTATGCCGACAAACAGGCGTCTTGTACGCTAACCTGGAAATCTCTTGTCGGTGACTCAGGTGGCACCATCGACCGTATCCCACTAAAGTTGGGCCCCACGTTCTCTACATGGGCGATAGAGAGGCAGAGCGCTTACGAGCTTACGCTGCGAAAGCTAAATTTTGTTGTTTGCCAGTTATTATATAACTTCCGTTGATGACGGAGCCGAGACCTCCGACGCGCGACCAAAGCTTGAACCATCCCTGTCGAATCCGTAACGTCCCCTTGAATATGAATCGAAGCACGTAGCCTCGTTCAAGCAAAGGAGCTAGAATTTCTTCTAGTACGGTGGGAGCTAAAAGTACGCTTCCATGTAATCTGGCATTCAGTAATACTTATTATAAAGCAAAACTAGCTATAGTTCAAGTGTCCCGCCATAGTAGAAAAAATTGGCTAGCTCCGAATAATTTTCTTATTTCATTATCTTAGATTTCAAATCTCTTAATCGTAAAATGAGCTTTCCTAATTTGGATTCTGTAAGATAGCCGTAATAGACCTCTCTCTCTTGTGCGCCAAAGCCGAGCTTGAATTCATTAATTTCCTCCTTGTTCGTTACTGCGCCGAAATCATAGTGTGCATATCCTTTGCTTCGGAACATCATGATATTTTCCCACAGTAAATAGCGATTGGCGAAGCGGATTTGTTGCTTTAAATCTGGTCTATCTTTAATCCAGACAGCGGTACCTGTATATAAATTAAAAACGATATCTTCGTCGGCAATGTACAGTCGATAGCATAGTGCTTCACCTTTGTCGTTTTGAAGCTTTGTATAGACGAGTGCGCCTTTTTCGCGAAGTAGCTTTAACGTTTGCATATGAAATTTTCGAACGCGATGTGTGTTTTTTATTTTAGCGAAGGCGTTGTAAAATTGTTGGAATTCTAATAGCTCTTGATCGGATGGATTTTCTTTTACGATGACTTCGTATGGCTCTTTTTTGGCGCGGCGAAGCATATAGCGATTCATTTTTGAGAGATTCGCTAATAGGATTTCTTCATCTTGCTGTAGCATGATTTGCAATGTCTTTTGGGTTTGGAGTGATTGCGCAGGTCGCTTTGTTTGATGGTAGCATACTAGCTTTTTTCTTTCGCTGGCATTGTTACGTTCCTCGGCAAAATAAATGTGCTCTATGTTCATAAACATAAATTTTCGTCCTATTGTAAGAATGCGGATTCCCTCCTATTATATGCGGTAGTCCTTTATTATATTTTTAACTCGATATCTTTTAGAACCTCTCTTAGAATTCTATCTGTCCAAATACAAAGAGCTCACTATCTAAATATAGTGAGCTCTCTAACAATCTATGACTATTGATTTTTAGATTTGAAGGCGCGTTCCATATCGCGTTTCGCTTCTTTTTTGCGCATGTCATTACGTTTGTCGTAATCTTTTTTACCTTTGCCGACGCCGATTAATAGTTTGGCATAGCCATCTTTAATGTACATTTTTAACGGAACGATTGTGTAGCCGTCACGTTTTACGGCACCGACTAGCTCGCCGATTTGCTTTTTATGGAGCAGTAATTTGCGGGCGCGCAGTGGGTCATGGTTAAAGCGGTTGCCTTGTTCGAATGAGCTGACATGCATATTGTTGATCCATGCTTCACCGTTGCGGACTTGTACATAAGATTCTTTTAGTTGAACCCTTCCTGCACGGATGGATTTAATTTCTGTGCCTGTGAGCACCATACCCGCTTCGATTGTCTCTTCAATGAAGTAGTCGTGCCCGGCTTTTTTGTTTTGTGCTAATACTTTCCCAGTACCTTTTGCCATATTATTCACCCTCTACTTAAAGGTTGAGCAGGGTTAACCTGCTTTTATTGATAAAGTGAAAGCACCCCGCTTCAAATTGCTTTAAAGCGCTAGTTGGTGCTTTCGCCATTACTTTTATTTACGTTTTGATTTTTTCTTTTTGTTTTTCTTGGCAACGCCCTCGTAGAACTTTTGCTTTTGCTTCACGCCTTTTTTAGGGCCTGGGCTTGAGTTTGAGCCATCTTTGCGGCTTCCTCGTGGATCACGGTCGTTTTCACGTCGTTCTCCTTGTCCGCTTCGTCCTTCTTCATTGCGACCACTGCGACTGTCACGTCCGCCTCTTTCTTCTTCGTTGCGACCTCTGCTACTGCCACGTCCACCACGTTCTTCTTCATTACGACCACTGCGGCTGCCACGTCTACCTCTTTCTTCTTCGCGGCCACCTTTGCGGCTATTACGGCCACCTTTGTTGTCGCTATAATTTTTACGTGCGTGAATGACAGTAGGTGCTGCTTTTCGTGTTCGTCCAAATGACGTTACCATTCCGACGATTTCAAAGTCAACGGATGACTCTTCAATAATAACATTTGCTACACGGACTGTAACTTCATCACCAATACGGAATTGACGATTTGTACGCTCACCGATCATAATCATTTGACGGTCGTCAAAACGATAGTAGTCATCTGTCATATTGCTAATATGGACAAGTCCTTCGATGGTGTTCGGAAGCTCTACGAAAATCCCGAAGTTTGTAATCGACGAAACGATACCTTCAAACTCTTCACCAATTTTATCGGACATGTATTGTGCTTTTTTCAGTGCGTCTGTATCACGTTCTGCATCAACAGCACGGCGTTCACGTTCTGAAGTATGATCCGCAATTTCATCCATCGCCATACTCCACTGTGCCACTGTTTCTTTTGATGTATCTTTATTAATTAAATACGTTCGAATTAAACGATGGACGATTAAGTCCGGATAACGTCGAATCGGTGACGTAAAGTGGGTATAGAAATCAGTCGATAAACCAAAGTGGCCTATGCTTTCAGGATAATATTTTGCCTGTTGCATCGAGCGTAGAAGCATCGTTGAAATAACAGGCTCCTCTGGCATGCCTTCAATAGCTTTTATTACATCCTGTAAAGCTTTCGGATGGACTGTGTTTCCTGTACCTTTTATTAAAATACCGAAGTTCGTCACAAATTCAAAGAAGCGTTGCAGCTTTTCTGGCTTTGGATCTTCGTGAATACGGTAAAGGAACGGTACATTCATCCAATGGAAATGCTCTGCTACTGTTTCATTGGCAGCTAGCATGAAATCTTCAATTAATTTCTCTGCGACTGTACGTTCACGTAATTCAATATCTACTGGCCAGCCATCTTCGTCCACGATCACTTTAGATTCTTTAAAGTCAAAGTCAATAGCACCGCGCATTTGACGTTTATTACGTAAAATATTAGATAACTCAGCCATATGTTTAAACATTGGCACTAATGGCTCATAGCGCTTAATTAGCTCTTCGTCTTGCTCCTCTAAAATTTTGTAAACGTCCTTATAAGTCATACGCTCAGTTGTTTTAATGACACTTTGGAATATTTCATGTGAAACCACATTACCATTTGCATCAATAATCATTTCACAGGATAGTACTAGACGGTCAACCTGTGGATTTAATGAACAGATTCCATTCGATAATCGGTGCGGAATCATTGGAATAACGCGGTCTGTTAAATATACACTCGTCGCACGATCATACGCTTCAATATCTATTACAGAGCCTTGTGTTACATAATAACTAACATCTGCAATATGTACGCCAAGTTTATAAGTACCGTCTACATTTTTCGTTACGGTTACAGCATCATCCAAGTCCTTCGCATCTGCTCCATCGATTGTCACAATCGTTTCGTGGCGTAAATCACGGCGACCTTCTAAATCTGCCTCTGTAATTTCATCTGGCACGCGTTGCGCAGCAGCAACCACTTCTTCTGGGAATTCAGGTGGAATGTCGTGCTTATATAAAATAGATAGAATATCCACACCTGGGTCATTTTTGTGCCCTAAAATTTTTGTGATATAGCCTGTTGCTGATTTTAAATCTTCTGGCCAAGTAGCTACCTCAACGACAACCTTGTGTCCGTCGACAGCTCCTAACGTATCTCCTTTAGCAATGAAAATGTCCATCGGTAGTTTTTTATCATCTAACACAACAAAGCCAAAGCCTCGATTTGCTTGGAACGTCCCAACAAAACTCGTTTGCCCACGTTCCACTACCTTTGTCACTGTTCCTTCACGGCGATCACCGAATGATTCCTTTAACACACGGATTAACACCGTATCGCCATTAATCGCACCATTTATTTCATGTGGTGGAATAAAAACATCGTCCATTCCCTCAACATCAGGTGTCACAAAGCCAAAGCCCTTCGCATGTCCGATAAATTTACCTCGAAGTAAATTCATTCGCTCCGGTAGGCCATAACGATTGGAGCGAGAACGTACAATTAAGCCTTGCCCCTCCATACGTACTAACGTTTTCACTAATTCTTTAAATTCGTCAGCATCCTCAAAGCCAAATAAGTCCTCAATTTCGCCAACTGTTAATGGTTTATATTCTTCTCCACCGAAAAAATCGAGTAAACGACTTTGTAGTGTATCTTTCTGGTCTTTCATAATTTCCCTCCTTCATGAGAAAATCCTAATTATATTTTTATTGTGCCCAATTTAGGCTTTCTAAAAAGCAATAAATATCTTCATGTAACTGATCTTTTTCTTGATCTAACGTAATAACATGCTTTGAGTTTTCATACCACTTGATTTGTTTTTCAAGTGACTCAGTTTGATTATATATAATGTTGGCAGATTCTGTCTCAATTACCTCATCATTTGTCGCTTGTACGACAAAAATTGGTGCATAAATCATGTCAATTTCCTGACGTGTCCGAGCAATAAACGCTCGCAACTCTTGTAGAGATGGCATGCCCTTCTCAGCAATTAACGCAACTTCAGCTTCGATTTGCTCCTCATCTTTACCTTGGAACTTTTTATAGTCCCTCGCATATTTCAGGACACCTTGAAACATAACATCTGTTGTACGCATCGTCATTGGGGCACACATTGTCACAATACCTTTAACTGGGTTATTCAGCGCAACGTTTAAAGCCATGACACCACCCAATGACAAGCCAGCAACCGCAATTTCCTGATAGCCCGCATCCTGTAACTGTTTGTACGCGGCTACGACATCCTGCCACCAATCAGCAGGACCTGTTGTAATGAGTTCCTCAGGTTCCACACCATGACCTTTATAATGAGGCGCTAATGTAGTATACCCTTTTTTCTCTAAAAATCTACCAAGCATGCGCACATCCGCCGAGCTTCCCGTAAATCCATGCAATAATAAAACTGCGCGAGGTCCTGCTTGAAAGAAAAAAGGCTGTGATAACGATTTTTTCATTGCGAGCTCTCCTTCATCCAAATACATACTATACCTATTATAGCCATACTGAAGCTTCCTCAAAAGCATTGGCGATTGTTACTTTTTTTATTAATTTGATGGGTCTTCTTGCATTTCGATGGTCTTTTTGGAATTTTTAGGATCCTATCCATCATTTTGGCTCTTCTATCCACGACTTCTGGGATTCTATCCACGATTTTGGCTCTTCTATCCACGACTTCTGGGATTCTAGGATTCTATCTATCACTTTAGCTTTTCCATCCGTCCATTTGAGATTCGCGGGTATTTACCTTCCTTGCGCGAGTATTCAGTTCGCTTCGCGAGTATTCGCCTTGCTCCGCGGGTGTTCACTTTACTGAACTAACTATGTATTGACGTCCAAATAATTAGTACCATAAAAGAAAACGCCCAACCAGTAAGGTTAGGCGATATATCTTCAACTATTAGATTTTTGTAATAGCAAGTGCTAAAACAAAGAATAATATTGCTAACACTATTGTTGTACGATGAAGGATTAGATCCATACCGCGTGCTTTTTGCTTTCCGAATAGTTGTTCAGCTCCACCCGAGATGGCACCTGACAAGCCTGCACTTTTACTAGATTGAAGTAATACTACAACGATCAACGCTATTGAAACGATAACTAATGAAACTAATACTACTGTATGCATTCACTGCACCTCCCGAACTTCGAACATCACAACATATCATATTATAACAAAAAAAGGTTCTCTTGACAAACCGAGATTAATAAATGGCCTTATTCGCCCTATATCGGTTAGTTTTCCCAAAATATAGCACACCACACTCCTTCCATATTACCCTATAATAGTAAAAGCGAGATCTTCACTAAAAAAGGAATATATCCGTTTTTATAAAGTCGGAACGGAAATCAACCCACGTTTTAGTGATGACCCAAAAATATAATAATAATGGGAGGAATTATGAAAAAGAGTATATTGCTGATTTTTTTACTTATTATTTTAAGCATGCTTAGCGCTTGCTCAGCTACTATCAAGGCCCTCGAAGTAGTATTACAAGACGAACTTGAATCAGATGAAGAAATCACTATAGACCCCAAGGAGCTTGCTAGTAAAGCCCCATCAGGTGAGTTTTCTACGGAAGATCTTTTTTCAACGACATTATTCAAGGAAGATCCTGCTATGCTGCAGTTTTCAAAAAAAGTCGAAAAACATATTTCAACTTTTGAGCCAAACTTTACAGTCAAGTATAGAGGAAAATTAGATTGGGATACATTTGAAGAACAAATAAATGATCTTTATAACATACTTAATTTTGTAAATCCATATACAACAGGCTATATCCAAGATTACAACTGGGAAGCATGGGAAGTAGATAATGGTTACGAGGTAGAGTTTGACTTTACATATATTTCAGATGCGAAAAAAGAAAAGAAAATTGACGCGTATGTTCAGGAATTTGCTAAGAAGTCTATTACCTCTGACATGGATGATTTTCATCGTGCTAAAACCGTTAATGACTTTGTCGTACAACTAGCCACTTATACTGATAAAGGTGATTCACAAGGACAATCGGTTTATGAATTAATTACTAATGAAACTGGTGTTTGTCAAGCTTATGCACTATTAGCCTATCGTTTATTTTTAGCAGCTGGTCTTGATGCTAAATATGTATATGGTTATAGTGATAATCAGCTTCACGCATGGAATTTAGTAAGTGTTAATGGCGATTGGTATCATATTGATACGACTTGGAATGATATCAATCCTATTGAACCTTACGCTATTTCCTACGCATATTTTTTAGTGAATGACGAGAAACTAAGTGAAGATCATATTTGGGCAAATGAAAACTATTTTGCTGCTACAAGCAATGCGTATGATTTCATGCATGATATGTGGTACACAGATACTGTTGGCAATGTTATTTATTATAATAACTTGAACGATAACATGGTATACGCCTATGACTTAGCAACAAAAAAAAATAGGCAAGTTACAGAAACAGCCTGCTACTACTTGGCGGCTTTTGACGATGCGATTTATTGCAGTGATTATGATAATGCCGGCTTTTTAACGAAAATATTTATAAACGATGGTTCAGAAGAAGTGTTATTAGAGGATGAGGTTCTAAACTTGTTTGTTGATGATAAAGGGGTTTTATTTTACGAAACCATTGACGGTGAAAAACATTCACAAACTTTATAGCCAATTCTAGAATCTGCAAGCTTCCATCAATCAATGGATAGTAAGCAGATTCTATTTTCCCCTTTAGTCGCTCATCACCAAAATGTGGGGTTGATTTCCATTCCGACTTGGCGCTTTCCTGGGAGGGCAACCGATGAGCCGCTTCGCTCCATGGTCTTATCTGTGACTGATTCCCCGAGAAGTCGCCCAGTCTCCACTCCAATCACCTAACTTTCAGTGATTAATCCTATATTTAACAACCCCCTCACAATTCATAACAATTAATTCATCCTAGCTTTACAACCTTCCTTTACACTTACTTGTGAATTGACCAAAAGGA
Source organism: Lysinibacillus sp. NPDC059133 (assembly GCF_042755925.1). NCBI lineage: Bacteria > Bacillati > Bacillota > Bacilli > Caryophanales > Bacillaceae > Lysinibacillus > Lysinibacillus sp. NPDC059133. The sequence goes on from NZ_JBHZDH010000006.1 coordinate 119,979, forward strand.
GGAAAATCATGAAATACTCAAAAAAATGGAGTTCATTGTTGTTAGCAAGTGCTATTGCTTTATCGTCGATTAGTATCGCTCAGCCGCAAGTACAAGCAGCCCAAGTAAAGAAACCAACAAATGTGATTATGCTCGTGATGGATGGTAGTAGTAATAATGCCGTTACACTTTCTCGTTGGTACAAAGGGGAAAGCTTGGCGATGGATGAAATTTTATCAGGGGCAGTGCGTACATACTCTGCCGATTCAGCCATTACTGACTCAGCCCCTGCTGCTACTGCGTTAGCAACTGGTCATAAATCAAATGATAAATTTGTAGGTGTGTTACCAGCCGTTATTAATTCGCCAGGGCTAGAGCCAATTGCCAAAGAAGATGCCTATAGACCTGTAGCTAATGTGTTGGAAGGGGCTAAGCAACAAGGCAAGGCAACTGGACTAATTTCTACTTCGGAAATTCAGCATGCCACACCAGCTGGCTTTTCTGCACATGTGAAAAATAGAAGCCAATACGATGACATCGCTGAGCAGCAAGTTTATCAAAACATAGATGTCGTGTTAGGCGGTGGCTTAGAGTCTTTGGCACCGGGTACCACAAAAAATGCTCGTAAAGATGGCGAGCATTTAGTGGATGTCCTTGAAGAAAAAAATTATGACATTGTTAAGACGCGTGATGAGCTCCTTAATAGTAAAAAGTCAAAAATTTGGGGAAGCTTTGCTCCAAGTGACCTTGCCTACGATATAGATCGTGCTACAACAAGAGCATCTGAGCCTACACTCGCTGAGATGACAAGTAAAGCTATCGATACGCTTAAAAAGGATGAAGATGGCTTCTTCTTATTTGTAGAAGGCAGTAAGGTGGACTGGGCGGCTCACGCAAATGACACGATCGGCATAATTAGCGATATATTATCGTTTGATGCTGCAGTCAAAGAAGCCGTTGATTTCGCAAAAAAAGATGGCAATACAATGGTCATTGCTGTTACAGACCACGGCAATAGTGGGATTACAATGGGTAATGCCAACACCACAAGTACTTATCCCAACACACCTGTATCTGCCTATATCGCTCCTCTGAAGAAAGCTAAAATGACTATTGAAGGTGCGTTAAGCCAATTAAAAGAAGACAACTCAAATATAGTAGAAGTCGCTGCACTTTATGGATTAGATGATCTATCTGCGGACGAGCTTGCAACATTACAATTAGCTAAAGACCCCGGAGAAGAAATGGTGAAAATGCTTGCAAATCGCGCCAATATTGGTTATACAACTGGTGGGCACACGGGTGAGGATGTATTCTTATACTCATTCGGGCCATCTAAAATTACAGGCCTTGTCGAAAACACAGATTTAGCACATGCGATGGCAAAGTTTATGGGCTTCGATTTAAATAAGCTTACAGATGATTTATATATACCAGCAACAAAGGCTTTCACAGACAAAGGCTACACTTCTAAAATTGACTTAACCGATCAAGAAAACCCTAAATTTATTGCACAAAAAAAGGATGTAACCATTACAATCCCAGTTAATAAGAACATCGTCATATACAAACAAGACAAGACCGTAAAAACGCATACGTTTGACACAATCAATGTCTACAACGGCACTGAATTTTACGTTTCCAAAAAAGTGTTAAAGGTTCTCAAATAAAGTGAAACTTTAATCAGTGGGGATTTTCTTCATCCCCGCTGATTATTAGTCTTCACCAATCGGGCTTTTACGGGCAGTTTCTCTCTCTGTATTTTGAGGCGGGATACTTGTACCTCGCCGCTTCGCTTTTGGTACAGATTAATTACTGCCCGTTAATGCGGAATAAAGTGAAACGGGATTCTTATACCTGACGCTTCACTTTAGGTACAGATAAATTACTGCCCGTTAAAGCGGGATCACAATACGGGTGCTATCATAAGTTGAGATGATTAACTGGATGATGGCGCTTTTCTTTTTGCCCAAATATGTCTTGGCAACAGTCCTCGAAAGATTCTCGATTTCATCATCTGCTTCATATGTTTGCGGCTTCCTTTTTCGTTACCCCCTTTGCATCTCAACTTATTTTATACCGATATTTTTCATCAAATTTACTTTGATTTTACTTTCATACATTATGCTTAATAACGAAGTCAAAATGGTTAATAGGATATAGTGCCCCATGATTATTAGTTGAAAGAATCGGGCTTTTACGGGCAGTTACTCTCCCACCTAACTTCTTTGCTATTGCCGAATTTTGAGGTGGGCGTATTACTGCGGGATCAATTATCTCGAAGTTCTTTACAAAATTTAAGGATTTTTTAAGTACCAATAAAGCAGAAAAACAGCGATAATAAATATGGATTACGTTTAGAAAAATTCAAGTTGAGGTGATACAAAAAATCATTTTCTACCCTTTATAATAGCCATATTTTTCAAAACCTTAATTTTACCTTAAATTAATCTTATGATTTCATGAATAAATAGAAATTTAGCAACATTTCACTCTACAATCCGTCAAATCAGTGTTAAAAATTTAATTAATGTAAAAATAATTTAGAAAAAACTTGAAAAAATATCAATTTATTTAGTATATTTACAAAGTTACAATCTTTTTTCATTTTTAATTGGAGGTGGACTTATGCAATCCATTAAAAATAATGAGCTTTTTCGTTTTATAGGCTTTACGTTATTTTATTTCATCATTTTAGTGCTCTTGTTTCTTATTCATGGCTTCCATGATATGAACGCAGGACCGTTTATATATACGGAATTTTAAGAAAAGGAGATATAAACTATGTTAAGCACTTTAGCGGCTATTCAAAAAGTGGCACAACAGCATCCACATCGAACTGCCTATCAAACCGACAGTGAATCTTTAACGTTTGGTGAGCTTTGGCATCTTTCTGATTGTGTAGCACAATATTTAATGGCTCTTGATTTAAAAAGACAACAGCCTATCGTCGTCTACGGGCATATGTCACCTTTACAAATCGTTGCCTTTTTAGGTGCTGTAAAGGCGGGTCATCCGTACGTACCTGTGGACTCTTCTACACCGTCTGAAAGGTTACAGATTATTATAGAAGCTTCTCAGGCTTGCTTGCTACTAAAGACTGAAACGTTAAGCTCGAACCTAGCAGTCCCTGTAGTAGAAGTAAGTGATTTAGTGGCTCAAACTACTAGTATTTCGACAGAGCCTTCAACATGGGTTAAGGATCAAGAAATTTATTATATTATTTACACATCTGGTTCTACTGGTAAGCCAAAAGGTGTTCAAATTACAGCTGATAATTTAGCACATTTTGTTGCTTGGATGCATGAACATTTCCCTTTACAGGAATCTGGTGTGTTTCTAAATCAAGCGCCTTATTCCTTTGATTTATCTGTGATGGATTTATATCCTGCACTAGTTAGCGGGCAAACACTTTACGCGATTACGCAAGCGCAAATTGCTAATCCAAAAGCGTTATTTGAGTCATTAGCTTCATCTAATGTTCGCGTTTGGACTTCCACACCTTCCTTCGCGAAGATGTGTTTAATGAACAAGGAGTGGCATCAGGAGTTAATGCCTTCTCTAGATACATTTTTATTCTGCGGAGAAGTGTTACCCGTATCCGTAGCGACAGAATTAATGCAGCGCTTCCCTCAAGCATCTATTTTTAATTTATACGGTCCTACAGAAACAACCGTTGCCGTCTCTTATGTAGAAGTAACAAAGGAGCTTTTGGAGCAATTTGACCAATTACCAATCGCCCCTCTATCTGAGCCTAATCTATCCTTGTTAGAAGATAGCGAGATTATTATTTCTGGACCGACTGTAAGTGCAGGTTATCTTGGTGCGCCTGATTTAACACTTAAAGCGTTCCCTACAATAGGGGATCAACGTATTTATAAAACTGGAGACGTTGGTTATGAAAAAGATGGCTATTTGTTCTTCTCTGGACGAAAAGATTTCCAGGTAAAACTACACGGTTATCGTTTAGAAATCGAGGAAATTGAAAAACAAATGGGCAATCTTCCACCTGTATCTGGCTGTGTTGTTATACCTGTTTCAAAAGATGATGAGATTGTATCATTAAGTGCGTATATTGTTCTTCGCGAGCCATTGACGGACTCTGCCTTCAAAATGACGAAGCAGCTTAAAGCATTGTTATCGGAGTATTTACCGTCTTATATGATTCCGAAAACATTCAAATACATTGACACTTTACCTTTAAATACAAACGGTAAAGTTGATCGTAAAGGATTGGCGGTTATGGAAACAGTATGACGCCTTATGGAAATATAGTTTTTTTCATCATCATTGGTATTTTGTTACTGCCAACCATTATTTTAGGACTACGAGGGAAATCATCTAAAGGCTATAATATTGTTATTTCGATTGTCGTGTTAGCTCTTATTTTTGGTAACTCCCTTAATGGCTCCATTTCTCTTATACTGTTTACAGTATTTCAGTTATTATTAATTATCGTTTACCAAAAATATCGCTTACAGAAGAATAACACCTCTGTATTCGTCATTGCTGTACTATTGTCTATTTTGCCACTTGTGCTTGTAAAGGTTCTGCCAATACTTGGTCTTAAAAATTTATTTGGGTTCTTAGGGGTATCCTATATTACCTTTAAATCGGTACAAATGATTTTAGAAACGCGAGATGGTTTAATTAAGGATAAAATTTCAGCCGTTGAGCTTGCCTATTTCTTACTGTTCTTTCCAACAGTATCATCGGGACCTATTGATCGTTGGAGACGCTTTTATAAAGATATGCACACAGTGCCGTCTGGGCAAGACTATCAAAAACTGCTGTTAAGTGGGATCAATTATATATTTGTAGGTTTTTTATATAAATTTATTTTGGCTTATTTAATATACAATTACACACTTATTTATTTACCAGGCCAAACGTATAACTATTTGACACCTTTTCAAGGGCAAATAGCGTATATGTATATGTATAGTTTTTATTTATTTTTCGATTTTGCGGGTTATAGTGCGTTTGCCGTTGGTGTCAGTCGCATTATGGGTGTTCAAACGCCCATTAACTTTAACCGTCCATTCTCGAGTCGCAATATTAAAGACTTTTGGAATCGTTGGCATATGAGTCTTTCATTCTGGTTCAGAGATTATGTTTATATGCGCTTCGTGCTTTGGATGACTAAGAAAAAATGGATTAAAAACAAATATACAGTTTCTTATCTTGGCTTCTTTTTACTGTTCTTTTTAATGGGTATTTGGCACGGATTAGAATTGCACTATATTGTCTACGGTCTCTACCATGCCATGTTAATTATTTGCTTCGATAAATTTGAACGCTGGAATAAAAAACGCAAAATTTGGCCAAAAAATAAGTGGACTCATGCAATAAGCGTATTTATCACGTTTAATGCCATTTGCTTTGGTTTCTATATTTTTTCAGGAACATTATTTTAATCAACGGCTCTGTTCATGTTAATTGTTAATTTTATGAATAACACAGCCTAAACAATAAAGGAGATTTATAATATGGATAAACAACAAGTTTTAGAAATGCTAGTAGAATTATGCGAGGACGATATCATTTTAGAAAATCAAGATATCGATTTATTTGAAGAAGGTCTTCTTGATTCATTCGGTACCATTAATTTATTAGTGGAAATTGAAAACCGCTTTAATATCTCAGTACCAATTACTGATTTTAACCGTGAGGAATGGAACACGCCAAATCGTATTGTAGCGGAATTAGCTGAAAGACAATGATTAAGAAAGGCTTTCTATCATTATTAATTGCTTTTGTACTTTTTGCTGCCGTTGTGTTCTTCCCAAATTCTTGGATTAAAGCTTGGATTTCTGATGAAGAAGTAGAACAGGCAAAGACTAGTATGTCTCCGTTAGTGTTCCAAGGGATGTATTTCCAGGAGCGAATGTTGCAGGAGCCTAATACTATGCCTTTATATGGCTCCTCAGAATTAAATCGTTTTGATCCTTTCCACCCTTATAATTATACTCGAGCTACAAATGCTCCGTATACGACATTTATGGTCGGGCGTGGTGGAATGCAGTCTATTACACACTTTTTAAATTTTGCTGCACAGGAAGAGAATTTAAAGGATAAGAAAATTGTCTTCATCATTTCCCCTCAATGGTTTACGAAAAAGGGCATGAATGAATTACATTTTTCTCCAAACTATTCGATGTTGCATGCATATGATTTAGCATACAACAAGGACATTGACGAAGATCTTCGAAATCGAGGAATGAAACGCCTTCTTGAATTCGATACTGTCAATCGCGATGAACTGCTAAAAACAATTTATGAATATAAATTATCTGGTGGTAAAGAAAAACCAATCACTGGACGACTTGCAATGATGGCAGGCCATGTCCAAAAGGCACTTTTAGAGAAAAAAGATTTATATTACTCGCTCTTCCCTCGAGAAGGAAGTAACTTAAAAAGCAATGACAAACTAGTTGCCGACCAAACATTTGAGCAACAATTGCAAAATGCCGAGAAATATGGCGAGAAACGTGTATCCAATGAATTAATGATTGAAAACAAGTTTTATAAACGCCTTAAAAACGCTAATATTAAAAAGTTTAAAGGCATGCGAAAAAACGAAGATTATACAACTTCACCTGAATATGAGGATTTACAGCTAGTCATTGATGTTTTAAAGGATGCTGGTGCAAAGCCACTATTTGTTTCTATTCCAGTAAATGGTCATTGGTATGACTACACGGAATATCCTGAAGAACGTCGAGAAAAATATTACGAAAAAATGGGGCAGATCTTGACTGATAATGGTGTTCCATATGTTGATTTCTCAAGCCATGACTATGATCCTTATTTCATTATGGATACGATTCATATCGCATGGAAGGGCTGGGTCTATCTAGATCAAGAGCTAGACAAATACTGGGCACAGAAATAAATCGTTTAACGAACGAAGAGACAGTCTAAAGTGTTACTCACTTTAGGCTGTCTCTCTTTTTTATGTGGATTATCTTTGAGGGCAAATGCAATGTTTAGTGCTCATTTTCGAAAAAAGAAATAAAGGTGTCATATATTGATTAAAGTATGTCTCTTCGGCAAAACGAGGGGGTTGATTTCCGTTCCGACTGGGCGCTTTGTAGCTGCCGCTTTGCTTTCGCTACAGAAAACATTTGTTGCTGACGCTTCGCTTTCGCACAGAGCAAAGCTTCCTGGGGCGTCCGTTGAGCCGCTTTTGTTGTTGCTGTCGCTACGCTTTCGCACAGAAAACATCCGCTACGCTGCAGGGTCTCGGGCCAACACGATGTTGGTCACGAAGGCGTTATCACAGGATGTGATGGTTTTAGCCTTCGTTCCTCTATTGCTAATCCCCAAGGAGTCGCCCAGTCTCCACTCCAATCAACCATTTCACATAGCATGTATCTTCTAGCACATCACCCAAATTTATAGCGATAAAACGTAGGATGCGAGTAACCTGTAACGGAAATCACCCCCACATTATGCAATGAATCCTTAATTTCCCGCACTTCAATTCTTTTTTAATATACCTAAGTATTCACTCCACGGCCCGACATCTGTTGAGTATCGATTGGCCATTACCCGAACAATTTGAGCTATATGTGTTAAATCATGAACAATCCACGTAGACAGTAATTCCTTTACTTTCACTACACCAAAATCAGGATGGTACCCTTTCCATTCTAGATGCAAAGGCAAAAGTCGAGTCTGAAGCTTGTTTATATTTAAAGCTCTAATCTCTTTAAAGTCCAATAATGCTTGTTTAGTAGAATCTTTATTCTCTTTGTGTAAGTGAGCATATCGATCAAATGAAGGAAATGCCTTACCTTCACCTTCCTTAAGGATAAATTCTAACCGTGGCATCCAGTTATTTTTCTCTCCCTCAATCAGATGGTCTATCACTTCACGAGCATTTCATGTTCCTTCCCCTTCATTGCATTGCAGCCATCCATCTGATAATCCAGTCAAAAAATGCTCCAAGGTTTGTGGTGTACGCTCCAGAATTTCAATAGCTTCCTTCATATTAAAATTCATGCTCCTGCCCCCCTTCTTCGTTACAAATGAACTCGAAGCCCCTCTTGTTTGAAGGTTATTTCAAGACCTTCTTAATCCGTTATTCATATATCATAACCCAATATTTTTCCTTTTCTCCTTCTTCATTTACCTTCTTCCAACCATTCTTCTCATAAAATTTCAACGCTTTATGATTTTCGGATACACATTTTAATCTTAACGGTTTGTTCATTTTTTTAATGGAGGCATTTAGCAAGTGACCCCCTACACCTTTACCTAAGAAATTTGGATGAATAAATAAATTATGAATGAAGTTATCTGGCAAGTATAATGAAACAAATCCAAGTAAATGATTATCCTCTTCCGCTACAATTACATGCTCCCCTATTGTATCTTTATCAAAATCGTCTAAAGCCATTTCTTCTAAAGCCGCCCAATGGAAATTTTTACGCCGTGATTCCAGATAGATTATTCTTAATTCTGGGTAATCTAATTCATTCGCTTCTCTAATATTCACATGCTCACCTTTGCTTTCATCATAATTTTAAGTGATTATTAAATGAAAAAAATCTAAGTTCTTCAGCATCGTTGGAGAATTGGACTAATCCTTCAAACTTCAAGCCTATTTTTTCGAGTACCTTGGCTGAAGCATGATTATCTTGAGTTGTGATAGCTACAATACGATTTAGTCCTAGTGTATCTAGACCATATGCCAATGTCGCTGATGCTGCTTCATAGGCGTATCCTTTTCCCCAATACTTAGGAAGAAAAGCGAAGCCAATATCCACATCTTCTAGCGACTCTCTTTTAACAAAACCACAAATTCCGACCGGGCTTTGATCTTCTTTTCTTTCAACTAAATAAAAACAAAAGCCAAATTGCTCATACATGTGCATTGGTCCATTCACTATATATTCACGCGCATCCTCTACTGTTCTCACACCGCGATCACCAATGAATTCTAGCCATGAAGGATCATTCACTAGCTCAAGGATAAAATCTGCATCATCTGTTGTTTGTAAGCGAAGGGTAAGTCGTTCTGTTTCAAGAATTTTCATCATAATTCTCCTTTCAATATTGTATTCTCCATTTCCTAAGCTTTTTCCTATATGTAATGTATGTTTTACTAATGAATTAAATATATAATAACGGACTAACTATTGCACTTGCATAGCCTTTCCTCTGTTCTTTTGGAGACCTGAGCACCTTGCCTTCCTACCTGATCACTTCTCGCGGGGACCCGAGCATTTTGCCAAAAGCTGCCCTCAATAATCCGCCCAAGCAATAAAAAAAATCGCCTCAAAAGTATAGAAATACCTTTGAGGCGATACCAGTGAAGCTACTAAGGAATAGCTTATTTTAAATTATAGAAAGAATTTAGACCAAGATACTCAGCTGTTGCACCAAGTTGATCTTCAATGCGAAGAAGTTGGTTGTATTTAGCTACGCGATCTGTACGTGATGGAGCACCTGTTTTAATTTGACCAGCGTTCGTTGCAACTGCGATATCAGCAATTGTTGCATCCTCTGATTCACCAGAACGGTGTGAGATAACTGCTGTGTAACCAGCGCGTTTTGCCATTTCGATCGCTTCAAATGTTTCTGTTAACGTACCGATTTGGTTTACTTTGATAAGGATTGCATTACCAACACCTTGCTCAATACCAGCCGCTAATTTTTTCGTATTTGTTACGAATAGATCGTCGCCTACTAATTGTACGCGAGCGCCAATGCGATCTGTTAATAATTTGTGTCCAGCCCAGTCGTTTTCGTCTAAGCCATCTTCAATTGAGATGATTGGGTATTTAGCAGTTAATTCCTCGTACCAGTCAACCATTTCTTCAGAAGTTTTGACAACACCTTCACCGTCTAAGTGATATTTGCCATCTTCTTTATTGAATAATTCAGATGACGCAACGTCCATTGCAAGTTTCACTTCTTCACCTGGTTTATAGCCAGCTTTTTCGATTGCTTCTAAAATTACAGTAATGGCCTCTTCGTTAGAACCAAGGTTTGGTGCGAAACCACCTTCGTCACCTACAGCTGTATTATAGCCTTTCGCTTTAAGTACTGCTTTTAAGTTGTGGAAGATTTCAGCACCCATACGTAGTGCATGACGGAATGACTCTGCTCCTACAGGCATTACCATGAATTCTTGAATGTCTACGTTGTTGTCAGCGTGAGCGCCACCATTTATGATGTTCATCATTGGTACTGGTAGTTGTTTTGAATTAAATCCACCAAGATATTGATAAAGAGGTACATCTAAGTAATCTGCCGCAGCATGCGCAACTGCCATTGATACACCTAGAATGGCGTTGGCACCCAGTTTACCTTTGTTTTCTGTGCCATCTAGCTCGATTAAAGCTTTGTCGATGACTACTTGATCAAGAACTGAGTAGTTACCTTCAAGCTCTTGAGCAATAATTGTGTTTACATTTTCAACTGCTTTTAATACACCTTTGCCTAGGTAACGAGATTTGTCACCGTCGCGTAATTCTACTGCCTCATATTCACCTGTAGATGCACCTGATGGTACGATTGAACGTCCAAAAGCGCCTGATTCTGTAAATACTTCAACTTCTACTGTTGGGTTCCCACGTGAGTCTAAAACTTCGCGCGCATAAATTTGTGTAATAAATGGCATAATTAATTCTCCTCTTTTTCAATTAATGATTTACCTGTCATTTCAGAAGGTTGTGACACCTCTAATAATTCTAACATGGTTGGCGCCAAATCGGCTAAAATGCCACCATTTCTTAACAATAAATTCGGTTTTGTTACAATTACTGGAACAGGATTTGTTGTATGAGCTGTCATTGGAGCCCCTTCTAAAGTAAGAACTTCATCAGAGTTACCATGGTCAGCTGTTATAATAGCTGCGCCACCTTTTGCAAGGAGTGCATCTACTACTTTACCAAGACATTCATCGACTGTTTCAATAGCCTTGATAGTTGGCTCTAATATTCCGCTATGCCCAACCATATCAGGGTTAGCGAAATTAAGAATAATACCATCAAATTTATCGGCCGCAATCTCTGCAAGTAATGCTTCTGTTACTTCATAAGCACTCATTTCAGGTTGTAAATCGTATGTTGCAACCTTTGGAGATGCAATTAAAATACGCTCTTCCCCTTCAAATTTCTCCTCACGACCACCACTCATAAAGAATGTAACATGCGGATACTTTTCTGTTTCTGCAATACGAAGCTGTGTTTTGCCATTAGAAGCTAACACTTCACCAATCGTATTTTTCAAGTTGTCGTTTGCATATGCAACTTGCGCATTGACTTCATCACTGTAGTGTGTAAATGACACAAATTTCAAATTCTTAGGCTGTTTAGCTGATAATGCAAAGCCATCAAATTCATTATTTGTAAACACTTTCGACAGCTGAATTGCACGGTCAGGGCGGAAGTTGAAGAAAATAACAGCGTCATTATCGTCTATTGTTGCCACCGCTTCTCCATGCTCTTGAACGCTAAATGGAATAACAAACTCATCTGTTACATCACGCTCATATGATTCAGCTACACCACTTGCTGCGCTATCAGCTGTTTGACCAACACCATCTACTAGTACATTGTACGTAAGGGCTACACGATCCCAGCGTTTATCACGATCCATTGCATAATAACGGCCATGAATAGAAGCGAATTGACCTACGCCAATGTCCTTCATTTGTTTTTCAGTTTCTTCAATATAGCCTAAAGCTGTTGTCGGTCCAACATCACGACCATCTAAGAAGCCATGTACAAAGACTTCATCTAAGCCTTGTTGTTTTGCAAGCTTTAATAGTGCAAACATATGCTCATAATGGCTATGTACGCCACCATCTGACAGTAAGCCCATAATATGAAGCTTCGATTGATGAGCCTTAGCATGTGCTATTGCATCTAAAAATGCTTTATTCGTAAAGAAATCTCCTTCACGAATAGATTTGTTTAAGCGTGTTAAGCTTTGATAAACAATACGTCCAGCACCGATATTTAAGTGTCCAACTTCAGAGTTCCCCATTTGTCCATCTGGTAACCCCACGGCTTCACCTGCTGCAATTAATGTTGAGTGCGGGAACTCATTCCATAAACGATCGAAGTTAGGTTTGTTTGCTTGGGCTACTGCATTTCCGAAAGTTTCGTCGCGAAATGCAAAGCCATCTAGAATAATTAATGCTACTGGCTTTTTAGGCATTTGCTGCCGCCTCCAATAATTTTAAAAATGATTCTGGTTGTAAACTTGCTCCACCGACTAAAGCGCCATCGATATGCTCTTTTGATAATAATTCCTGAATGTTCTCAGGTTTTACGCTACCACCATATTGAATACGTATAGCAGCGGCCGTTTCATCGTTATATAATTCCTTCACTACTGCACGAATTGCTCCGCATACTTGGTTAGCATCTTCTGCTGTAGCTGTTTTACCTGTACCGATTGCCCAAATAGGTTCATAGGCGATCACCATATGCTCCACTTCTTGTGCCCCAAATCCAGCAAGTGCTGCTGTAATTTGATGAGCAACCTTTTGCTCAGTAGTCCCCGCTTCACGTTCCTCAAGCGTTTCTCCACAGCAAATAATTGGTACGATATTATGCGCTAGTGCTGCAGCAACCTTTTTATTGATGGCTTCATCTGTTTCGTTATAATATTCACGTCGTTCAGAATGTCCTAAAATAACATAGTCCACTTCCACACTTGCTAACTGAGCTGGACTAATTTCTCCAGTAAATGCACCTTCGTTTTCATAGTGCATCGTTTGTGCACCAATGGCTAACTCAGATTCACTCGCAACTTGCACAAGCGTAGGTAAATAAAGTGCTGGTGCACAAACAACAGCGTCTACTTTATCGTTTGAAGGAAGTTTGTCCTGTACCGCATCGACAAACTGAACAGCCTCTTCAAATGTTTTATACATTTTCCAGTTACCTGCAATAATTGGTTTACGCATCGTTATTGCCTCCTATGTTTTTTAAACATTAATGTTTTACTTATCGTTTAATGCCACAATTCCAGGAAGCTCTTTGCCTTCCATTAATTCAAGTGATGCACCGCCACCTGTAGAAATATGGTTCATTTTATCGGCAACTTCAAATTTTTCTACTGCTGCTGCAGAATCCCCGCCACCGATCACTGTATAACCAGTTGTTATTGCCATAGCTTCAGCTACAGTTTTTGTACCATTCGCGAATTTATCCATTTCAAAGACACCCATTGGTCCATTCCAAATGATTAATTTAGAATCTTTAATAACCTCTGCATAGTTAGCAGCTGTTTTCGGACCAATATCTAAGCCCATCCAATCCGCTGGAATAGCATCTACATCTACAATATTAGTTTCTGCATCTTTTGAAAATTCATTTGCGACAACTGCATCGATTGGCATATGTAATTGCACGCCTTTTGCTTTTGCTTTTTCAATAAAAGATTTTGCTAAGTCGATTTTATCTTCCTCTAATAAAGATTTACCGATATCATAGCCTTGCGCTTTAATGAATGTGAATGATAAACCGCCACCGATAATTAAGTGGTCCACTTTTTCTAATAAGCTTTCAATAACACCAATTTTGTCTTTAACTTTGGCACCACCGATAATGGCTGTAAATGGATGCTCCGGCTTAGATAAAGCTTTACCTAGCACATCTAATTCCTTTTGCATAAGGAAACCAGATACTGCTGGTACATGCTTAGCAATTCCTTCAGTTGACGCGTGTGCACGGTGAGCTGCGCCGAATGCATCATTAACATAAACGTCTGCTAATTTTGCAAATTGCTCTGCTAATGCAGCATCATTTTTCTCTTCGCCAGCTTGGAAGCGTACATTTTCAAGTAAAATAATGGCACCATTTTGCATGTTTGCAACAGCTTCTTCTACCTCTTGACCAATTGACTCATCTAATTTTGTAACAGGCTTGCCTATTAATTCAGCTAAACGTACACCGACTGCAGTTAAGCGCATATCCTCTTTTACTTCACCCTTTGGACGTCCTAAGTGAGAGGCTAAAATAACTTTGGCACCTTGCTCCACTAAATATTCAATTGTAGGGATTGCTGCTCGAATACGTGTTTCGTCAGTAATCGCACCATCTGCCATTGGTACATTAAAATCGACACGTACAAATACGCGCTTCCCTTTTACATCAATATCTTTCATCGTCTTCTTATTTAACATGAAGAAACCCCCTTCAAAGTTTTAGTCGTGAACTTCCTGGATTCACCCATCTTGGCTCCTCACATCATTCACGCAACTGTTTTATTGGTCCATCACACATAGAGTTATAACAAGCCTTTTCAGCTAGTATCATCCAAACTTTTAATGAAATACCCTTTATCTGACTTATCACCAAAAGTTAGAAATAACATTTGTTAAAACGCATACCATGTATACGAGTTGATTGTAGTGGTGACTGGGCACTGCTGAGATCAGCGTCACAGATGAGGCCCTGCAACGCAAGCGAAGCGGCTCATCGGACGCCCCCAGGAAGCTCTGCTCTGCGCGAAAGCGAAGCGTCAGCGGCAAAGCGCTCAGTCGGAACGGAAATCAACCCACGCTATGGAGAAATACCCTTTACTTGCCTTTATAGTAGCAAAAGTCACGTTCTATGTCTTGCAATTGTATAATCAGACACGTGTCTGCCTTATATTACGTATAAAAAAGGAGTAAGGGTAAATTTCCCTTACTCCTTTACCCTTGTATATTATATCTTCTAGATATTATAAAGGCTATACTTTTTGTGCGTAAAAAGCAGTATTATGTCACACTTTTTACTTTAATTATCGAATTATGACACTTATTTATTGTCTAATCCTTTTTCTGCGATATATAAAGCTAAGTCCATTAAACGAGTAGAGTAACCAATTTCGTTATCATACCACGCTAGAACCTTTACCATACTATTTTCTAATACCATTGTAGAAAGACCATCTACAGTTGAAGAGTTATGGTTACCATTGTAGTCAATTGACACTAATGGTAGCTCGTTGTATCCTAAAATACCTTTAAGCTCTTTTTCTGAAGCTTCTTTTAATGCAGCATTAATGGATTCTTTTGTTACTTCTGATTTTAGCTCCACTACTAAGTCAACACATGAAACGTTTGGTGTTGGTACACGCATAGAGAAGCCATCTAATTTACCTTTTAATTGAGGTAATACTTTTGAAACTGCTACTGCTGCCCCTGTTGTTGTTGGAATCATTGACACTGCACCAGCACGTGCGCGACGTGGATCAGAGTGCGGGAAGTCAAGGATACGTTGATCGTTTGTATATGAGTGAATTGTCGTCATCATGCCACGTTCAATACCAAATTTTTCATCAAGTATTTTTGCAACTGGCGCTAGACAGTTTGTTGTACAAGAAGCGTTTGAGATAACATCATCTGTTTCAGGGTTATAATCCTCATGGTTAACACCCATTACAAACGTTGGCATTTCGCCCTTCGCTGGAGCCGAAAGGATAGCTTTTTTTGCACCTGCTTGAACATGTTTGCCTACTTCTTCCATCGAGCGGAATCTACCTGTACATTCAAGTACTACATCAACACCTAGGTCACCCCAAGGTAAATTAGCAGGATCTTTTTCTGCATAAACGTTGATTTTTTTTCCATTTACTACGAAAGAATCACCTTCTGCATAAACATCAGCATCGTAGATACCGTGTACTGAATCATAAGTTAATAAGTGTGCAAGCTGACCTGCATCTGTTAGGTCATTTACTGCAACCACTTCGATTTCATCGTGCTTCATAGCTTCACGAAATACTAATCGTCCAATACGTCCAAATCCGTTAATCGCTAATTTTAATGCCATTGTCAATTCCTCCAATATTGTTTAAATAATTTATTTTTGCCTCGGACATTTATAATATCCGCAATTGGCTTTATTCTCATTCAAGGGGTTTGTAGCACCCGCTGAAATACGATTTACATAGTCATTTATAAAGAAGATAAACCTTCCGCGATAGCTTTTGCGGCTACCTCATCCGTTATAAAAATGGTTTGCTTTGGTGCTACCTTAAAGTACGATAGCATTGCCTTCACTTTTTGTTTACCAGCAGCAACTGCAATGACTTGCTTACTTCTTTGAACTTGTTCAAACTGAATACCGATTGTTCGAATTCGATGTACAATTTCGCCTTTTGCATTGAAATAATAGCCAAATGCTTCACTAACTGCACCCTTTTCTTCGAGTATCCGTAAATCTTCAGGCGATGAATTACGACGAACAGCCATTTCCTCCGCCGACCCAATACCATGGATGACACAATCTGCATGATCATAATAATTCATCATTTCAGTTACCATTGGCTCTGCTAACATTGCTTGATAGGCCTGCTCACTTAAATGCTCCGGTAAAAACAAAGTGCGATACTGTGCATTCATTTGCATGGCAAATGTTGAGACAAGTGTATTGGCTTGCATTTGCATTTCATGTCCAATACCTCCACGAGCAGCAACAAATGTGATGTTACGTGTATCAGCTGGATGTAAAAATTGCGCGAGTGATGCAACCGACTTTCCGCCTGTAACAGCTACTGTTTGACCATCAAAGCTAGTTGACATAAATTGTTGTGCTGCCTCTTTTCCAAGCAATGTTAATATCGTATCGTCTTCATTGTAATCACCTGGAACAATAATTACATGCTGGAAGCCGAAATGGTTTTTCAATGATTTAGCTAGCTGAGTAAGACCAGACCATTCATAGACTAGTGCTCGTAGCTTATCAATAACTACTTCACCTTCGTCTGTACATACCATACCCGACTTTTGAGAATCTAATAACCCTTGCTCGCGTAAAATATCTGTTTCTTTACGAATTTCTCGTTCAGTCATTTTAAGTGAATCTGCAAGTGTACGACGCCCAATTGGCTGCATAAGTTGAACTGTTTGCAAAATACGATATCTCGATTGTAGAAGCGGATACATTTCTGGAAGTAGCCTTTGCTGTGCCTCAGGTACAGATAACATATTTATCTACTCCCTTTTAAATAGTTGCGGGTTGCATTTCGTCCCACTACTTAAAATTATGTCCCACTTACAATTTTATTATAATACGCTTTAAAATAAAGAGCAAGTAAATGCTATGTTTTGGCATTGAAAATTATTTTAAGCATAGTGCCCTAATTACGCCCTGTATTGGGATTCATTAGAATGTTGATTTCTTTAATAGTCCTTCGACACAACGAGAGATTGATTTCCGTTCCGACTGGGCGCTTTCCTAGGGGCGTCCGATGAGCCGCTTCACTCGCGTTGCTCGCTCCAGAGTCTCGGGCCAACAGATGTTTTTTGCGCGAAAGCGAAGCGGCAGCAACAGATGTTTTTTGTGCGAAAGCGAAGCGACAGCAACAGATGTTTTTTGTGCGAAAGCGCAGCGACAGCAACAGATATTTTCTGCGCAAAAACGAAGTGTTAGCTGCAACATAAGCGGATTGAAGCTCGCACACAAGAAATCAAGGGACCTGAAACGATTATTATCCTCATTTAAAACGCCACAACATGCACAAAGATTTCCTTAATTATTTTGTTTTCCAACATAATGAAAAACTCGTAGCCAATTCGACATGGCTACGAGTTTTTAGTTAGCTTATTTTGTGAAAGATAAAATTGCGTTTTTCTTAAATCCGCCTAAAGCTTTTGTTGCTTCATTTTTATTTGTATATTCAAAAATACGAACGTCCTTTTTCTCAAATACTGTAATAACCCACATTGTAAAATCTCCCTTCAACTATACGTTTTTGTAATATAACAACCACTAAAAATGTGATATTTTTGATAAACTGTTTTATAACAACCTCTTACTGATTCCTATTCTACTCCTTTTTTTAAAAAAATAAAGCATAATGTGAAGGTCTTCACAAACTGTTCAAATTCTAAACGCTTTCATTGAACAATTTGTGAATTGTGGTTATTACCGCTAAAAATTTGGGTAAAGTACAAATCCCTCTACTTCTTACGCCACTACGAATCCACTTTTCATCGCCTGATACTGCGGACGATCAAAAACTTCATCTCTCGCTTGGTCAATAAAAATGTCATGTTCTTCAATCTTTAGGTCCTTGGCCTTCGTCAGCTAGTGCTCAATAGTTTACTCTGTTGTCGAAACGTATGCCATATTTCTTAGCTATGGCTTTTTAAGATTCAGATTTCTCATTTCTCTAGCTTC
Organism: Lysinibacillus sp. NPDC059133; assembly: GCF_042755925.1. Taxonomy (NCBI): domain Bacteria; kingdom Bacillati; phylum Bacillota; class Bacilli; order Caryophanales; family Bacillaceae; genus Lysinibacillus; species Lysinibacillus sp. NPDC059133. The sequence continues at coordinate 138,098 of NZ_JBHZDH010000006.1, forward strand.
GACTAGATAATTGGCAGGAACCATAACTATTTTTATAGTATTGTTTGGGTTAATATTTACTAAAAATTGAAAATAAAAAAAGCCGAGGAAAATATCCTCGACTTTTCTAGGTGCCTAGCGACGTCCTACTCTCACAGGGGGAAGCCCCCAACTACCATCGGCGCTAAAGAGCTTAACTTCCGTGTTCGGTATGGGAACGGGTGTGACCTCTTTGCCATCATCACTAGACTATTGAAAGAAATGTTATTCTTTCAAAACTGGATAAACGGTTCATTGAATGTTTCAAACATTTTGGTTAAGTCCTCGATCGATTAGTATTCGTCAGCTCCATGTGTCACCACACTTCCACCTCGAACCTATCTACCT
>NZ_JBHZDH010000007.1:0-136169 GCF_042755925.1 Lysinibacillus sp. NPDC059133
CACCATCTATAGAGGTGGGAGACTTCTGTACCTGCCGCTGCACTTTCGGTACAAAAGACATTTGTAGCTGACGCTTCGCTTTCGCTACCAAAACATTTGCTGAAAGAAGTTAAATTCCTTAGATTGAATAATTTGCTAAGTTAATGATTGCGTTCAAATCTCTATCCAGCTTTAAACCGCAAGAGCATCTATATAATCTGTCTCTCAGTCTCAAATCTGATTTGATTTGTCCACAACTAGAACAAGCTTTTGATGATGGAAATCCTCTGTCAATGTTCCATCACAATACGAGATGGCTTGATTTTCACAATCTCATTAGAACACTGATGTAAATGATTTGTTCGAACCGCCCTTTGCTTCCATTCTTCTTAGAGTTACCGCATTTACACGTTTAGCAAATTTCCCAATGGACATTCATTCCATGCGTACCACCTCTCTTTCACTATGATAAAATCACATTACCCTATTTAGAGAGGTTGTTAACATTTTTATATTTGTATATATTTTTCTTGTTCACACGAAGGCGCAACCCTTCATGCAGTCTTTCTCTCACGAGTAGACCTCTTATGCTTTCACATAAGCGCAGACTATATCTTCATCTTATCTTCTAATAAGAGCCACATTTTTCTTCCGCCATTCGCTTGCGGTTTTACTCTCCCTCAAGGAGATAGTCGTTGAACGTCTTCCTTGTCTCACTAGAGATTTAGGAGTTCGCTGCTAAACATCCATTGTCAAAGCACTTAGCGCCACCGTTTTCCGTTGTCACGATGATCCTTTACGGACACTGAGTGATTTTTTTCAGCTTATGTTATCCTTGTTGTTTTTTCTGCTTTCGCACCGTTACGCCTGCCGTTTCCAGCTCCGCTTTGGTCACAAGGCTTTAGGAGTTAAAAGCAATTAACGTGGAGTTCGCACCAATCGCTTGATACGAAGGGTATTCTGTTATAAATCTATGCTTCTATACAGATTTGTATAGTTTTATTTAAATTTGTCGTAACAGTTTAGTTACCCAAACACAGCAATTAGTAAACCAATCATAATCCATAACTTGCCGGCTTTATTGCCGGCAGGTCTTTCATTCGCCACAGATATTCCCCTCTCTTACACGAATAAAAACGGTTCTGTATGAATAGTAGATTGTACAAATTCAACAGAATATTTTTTATCCTCACACATTCTTGCCATCTTTTTAGCTACTCCGGCAATCATCACCTTCTCCACATGATGACCTGGATCTACGATTTGCAGACCGATTGCTTGAGCGTCCTGGGCAGTATGGAAATACATATCTCCTGTTAAAAATACATCTGCTCCAGCACGTTTCGCAGAATAGATATATTTATTGCCGTCGCCACCGACAAGCGCAACTTTTTTCACCTTCGACTTTAAATCGCCAACAACTCGTACAGCAGGTACGTCTAGCTGCTTTTTGACAAATTGCGTGAAATCCTGAAGAGTCATTTCTTGTGGTAAATAACCAACTCGTCCTAAGCCCATGACATTTGTTTGCTGGTCTAGACGAATAAGATCATAGGCAGGTTCTTCATATGGATGTGCGTTTAACATTGCCTTTAGCACACGATTTTTTACGGATTCCGGAAATACTACTTCTATCTTTACTTCTTCTTCAACATGTAATTCACCAATAGAACCTACATGTGGATTTGCACCTTCTAATGCACGGAAACGCCCTTCTCCCATTGTAGTATAGCTACACGCTTCATAATCTCCAATGCGACCCGCTCCCGCCTTTGCTAATGCCTCACGTAAATCAGTGGCATTTATAGTCGGTATAAAAACTGCCAGCTTCAACATATTTTCCGCATAAGTTTCTTCTAAAATAACACGGTTTTCAAGCTGTAGAGCATCTGCTAGTAAATCGTTGACACCACCTTCAGCCACATCTAAATTCGTATGTGCTGCATAAACAGCAACATCATTTTTAATAAGCTTTTCATATAAACGCCCGGCTGGATTGTCAGTACGAATATTCGAAAGTCGTCTGAAAATCGGTGGATGATGTGCAATTATTAGTTCGCATCCTTGAGCAATAGCCTCGTCTGCTACTGCTTCATTCACATCCAATGTGACTAATACTTTACTTACAGGTTTATTTAATGTGCCAATCGCAAGACCAATTGGGTCATTTTCCATACAGGCTAGCTTTTTAGGCGACCATGATTCGAACAATTGGATAATTTCCTGACCGTTTACTGTTTTCATCTCACAGAACCCCTTCCACTAAATTGAGTAGAGCCACTAACTCTGCACGTTTTTCTTCAATTTCAGGTGTTTGATCTGCCCCTTCAATAGACTGTAGTACACGCTGCCAATTTTCTTTTTCACGCGACCATTTTTTTATAAATGCTGGTGATTTTCGTTGCATTAATTTCGGACCAAATAAAATTTCCGATTCCGTTAACGACATTGAACTTCTTTGCAAGACAAGAATTTCATAAATTTTTTCGTCTTCCTCTAAAATCGCTTCATCCTGTATTGCCCAATTATGTGCTAATGCCCATTCGCGAATCACTTTAGCATGAATATTTGGTTGCAAAATAAGCCTTGTTACCCCATTTAATTTTTCAGGATGCTTTTCTAAAATGGAGACAATCAGAGGCCCGCCCATTCCAGCAATAGCAATGGTATCAACATGGTCCGCTTCTTCCACTGCCGCTAAACCACTCGCAAGTCGTACTGTAATTTTTTCTGTTAAGCCTTCCTTTTGCACTTGTCCAACTGCTGATTCAAATGGCCCTTTCACAACTTCCCCTGCTACTGCATAAGAAGCAATACCTTTATGAATTAAGTAGCATGGTAAATATGCATGGTCGCTGCCAATATCAGCTACAACCGCGCCTGAGGGAACAAAGTTTGCTACTGTTTCTAATCGTTTTGATAATTTTTGTGCATTCATTTTTTTACCGCCTGTCTTCAATAGTGTCCATTCTTAGTATGTATGATGTCGAGAAAAAAAACAAATGGAGTTGCCCCAAATTTTGAGCAACCCCATTTTTCATTTAATGAAATGAAGATAAAATAAATTGTAGCTGTACTAATTACGATTAAACGCTTTTTAGTACAGCTACTTTTTTTTAACTATTTTAGAGTTGAAATGTACTTAGCGATTTCTTTTGCTTCCGCTTCAGTTTTCATTCCAGGTGTCATTGGTGTGCCTTCGATACCGTTAGTTAAAACGTCTACGATACGAGCCTCATCTAAACCATGTAAGTTTGGACCTACAGAACCCGTTAAGTCAGCAGCGTGACAGCCAATACAAGATTGTACTAAAGCTGAGCCGTCATCAGTAGCTTCAGTCTTTTCGCCACCGCCTTCTTTTTCAGCAGCAATTTCTTTTTTGTTATCTGCACCTGTTAAAGACATGAAGAAAATAAGACCAATACCAAATGCAAGAATTAAGATGTAAGGAACGACTGGATTGTTTTTCATATGTTTCCCCTCCTCATTGTAAATCTACTTCTATTATAATATAGAATCAGTCAACATCTAATATTGTACTTCATTAACCATGAAACGAAAAGACCATTCGCTAAGTTTTCCTTTGTTTGTAACAAATTCGACATTTCTGTATCTATTGGATAAAATATGTCTTGAAAACGCCAATATTTGGACTATCTATTATCTTTTAGCATTTTGAACTTAGCTTCCTTACATGTTGTTATCTTTCCTCTCTTTACGCATCATATACCAAGAAAATCAAAATAACTTATTGATATTTGCTAATAGAATAAGCCATAGCAATAAGTCCTATTATCAGGCTCATCACCATAACGTATGGTTGATTTCCGTTCCGGCTGGGCGCTTTGTTGTTGCTGTCGCTACACTTTCGCACAGATAAAACATTTGTTGCTGTCGCTACGCTCTCACACAGATAAAACAATTGTTGCTGTCGCTACGCTCTCGCACAGATAAAACATTGTTGCTGACGCTTCACTTTCGCACAGAGCAAAGCTTCCTGGGGGCGTCGGGCCAACACGAGGTTGGTCACGAAGGTGTTATCACAGGACGTGATGGTTTTAGCCTTCTTTCCCCTACCCGCTTCACTCGCACTGCTCGCTGCAGGGTCTCGGGCCAACAGATGTTTTTTGCGCGAAAGCGAAGCGGCAGCGGCACCGATGTTGGTCACAAAGGCGTTATCACAGGATGTGATGGTTTTAGCCTTCGTTCCTCTATTGCTGATCCCCGAGGAGTCGCCCAGCCTTCACTCCAATCAGCTTATATATATTGCATACATTAAAATAAAAGTCATCCACAACTTTCGGTAATGAACCATTAATATTCTATATTTTCCAATATCAGCAACACAATACTCAGATTATGTTTTTAGTCGTCAGCAATTTACATGGGATAAATTTCGAGATCACATTTTGATAAAAAAAAAGAATCTGTAAGCTATATAAAAGCAAACAGATTCTTGTCATTTGTCAGCGAAACTAATTTTACAAAATGAGTTCTTATAATAAGTTTATGATATAATAGCTAATCAGTGCTAGTAACCCTAGGACACCTGAGACCGTGAAATAAAGTAGCTTCATTTTTAAACCTGACCAAAGCCAAACCCCACAGTTCGCTGCAATCAAGCAAAACAATGCAATATTATTTCCGTTAAAATATGTAGTGTAAATTCGAATAGACATACTAAACAATAAAACAGCGGCCAACAAATGGAAAACAGGCGCTAATAAATCATTTTTTCGTGCCATTCGAAATGCTGTCAGAAATAATACTAAAGCAGCTATTCCAACGACAACCGTTAAAATGATCATGAAGGATGCTATTGTAAAATAAATAAATAGCAGCGCAATCATCGCAATACATATACCTGCAATTATAAGTAGTAGCCTTTTCTTTTCTGAAGGCAATATAGCTTGTTTATGATGTACTGGTTCTAACTCCTCTACATCTTCCCCCTCTGCATAAAGAGCCGCTAAAAAGTCACAGTAATGCTCTGGTAATAGCTTATTTTGCTTCCAAAACAAAATCTCATTCAAGATTATTTTTTTTCGAGGATTTGTCATAGTTTTTGCTCCAAACATTTGCTTTATATGGTTGTTATTCCAATTTTATCTCAAAACATTGCAGAACACATCTATATAAAGTAGCAAAAATATTAAGTTTATCAGATTCTAGTACATGATATAAACATTTTCGAAACAATATTTTCTTTTGATAGACTTCGCTTATACGAGTATTCTCCTGATTCAATAGTAACGCAAAAAGGGCTATCTAATTAGTCCTCACTAATTAGATAGCCCTAACCTGTGTAGCTTTATTCTAAGAAGTCTTTTAAACGTTTGCTACGAGAAGGGTGGCGTAGCTTTCTAAGCGCCTTCGCCTCAATTTGGCGAATACGTTCACGTGTTACACCAAATACTTTCCCTACCTCTTCTAATGTACGTGTACGGCCATCATCTAGACCGAAACGTAAGCGAAGGACATTCTCTTCACGGTCAGTTAATGTATCTAACACGTCCTCTAATTGCTCTTTTAACAATTCATAAGCTGCATGGTCAGATGGAGATTGAGCTTCAGAATCCTCAATAAAGTCTCCTAAATGTGAATCATCTTCTTCTCCAATTGGTGTTTCAAGAGATACTGGTTCTTGTGCAATTTTTAAAATTTCACGTACTTTTTCAGGTGTTAAATCCATTTCTTCTCCAATTTCTTCAGGAGATGGCTCGCGACCTAAGTCTTGTAGTAATTGGCGTTGTACACGAATTAATTTATTAATCGTTTCTACCATATGCACTGGAATACGAATTGTACGTGCTTGGTCTGCAATTGCACGTGTAATCGCTTGGCGAATCCACCATGTTGCATAAGTGGAGAATTTAAAGCCTTTACGGTAGTCAAATTTCTCAACAGCCTTGATAAGCCCCATATTCCCCTCTTGAATTAAATCAAGGAATAGCATTCCACGGCCAACATATCGCTTTGCAATCGATACAACTAGACGTAAGTTCGCTTCTGCTAGGCGTTTACGCGCTTCTTCGTCACCTTGCTCAATACGTTCCGCTAATGCGATTTCTTGCTCGGCAGAAAGTAAATCAACTCGACCAATTTCTTTTAAATACATACGTACAGGGTCATTTATTTTAACACCCGGTGGTACACTCAAATCATTTAAATCAAAAGTCTCTTCGCTTGCTTCTTCTTTCATTAAGCTTTCTTCTTCAAACTCTTCTTTTCCAATGATTTGAATGTCTTTAGCCTTTTCAAGATCCTCAGCAAAGTGGAAAATCTCTTCGTTCTCCAATTCAAAAGGCGCTAGTTTCTCTGAAATTTCTTTCATTGAAATTTCACCTTCTGATTTTGCTTTTTCTTGTAGTATTTTTTTTGCTTCATCTAATGTAATTTCTACTTCTACCTCTTTTGAACGTTCTGACTTGTCCGCCATAAACCTTCCTCCTTCTAAACAACCGAATCGGATTAAATCGCCGATAACGATTTTCTTAAATGAATAATCTGTTGGGCGATTTCAAGTGCACGCGCATACTCATGCATCTTCTCCGCTTCCTTTGACTCATGCATCTTTTGTTGAATTTCTTGCTCAATTCTATATTTTTGCAGCTGACGTATTGAGTCTGTGACCTCTGCCTCTGCTTGGTCGGGATCCCGTTCCGTTAAAGCCGCTTCCATTACGATCTTGCGTAATTCAGAGTCATCTAATATCTCAACAAAACGCTGATAATCAGGATGACCATATTCCTCATAAAATCCTACTAAGCGAACAAAAACTGCCAAATAGGCATCTCGTACAAACGGATCTTTTTGCTCACTACGTAATACCCTGTCCACTACATCTATATTATGAAGCATATGAGCCAGTAATAAACGTTCGGCACGTTCAGCTGCGTCCATAGGCTTATGTTGCTGAGTGACCGGCATCGAAGGCGTCTGAACAGGCATTTCTACGTTTGTAGAACGTACCTGATTTGCCTCTAGCTTTCGGAATTGAGCATAAATCGCTTCTTCCGAGATATTTGTCTCATTCGATAGCTGTCTTATATACAAATCTCGTTCAACTGGTGACGATCTACCTACCAGTTGTTCAAGAACTTCTTGAATATATTGAAGCGTATCATTTTCAAACTGAAAGTTCTTATTTCGTCTAGCATGCATCATCATAAAAGCAATATACGCATGAGGGTTTTCCAAAATTTGTTCTTTAAATGCTTGTCCACCTAAACTACGAATGTATTCATCGGGATCTAGCTTATCTGGTAACACCGCAATATTGACTTTCATACGTTCTGTTTGAAGTAACTGTGCTGCTCTTTTGGCCGCATCAAAACCTGCATTATCACCGTCATAGCAAACCGTAACCTGCTCTACTAAGCGTTTTAGCTTTGTGATATGCTGATTCGTAAGCGAAGTGCCCATTGTTGCTACAGCATTCGTTACACCAACAGAAGTTGCTGCTAAAACATCCATAAACCCTTCCATCAATACTACTTGACGATTTTTTCTAATGGAGGTTCGTGCTTTATCTAGGTTATATAGCACTTCACTCTTTTGAAAAATCGGTGATTCTGGACTATTTAAATATTTTGCCTCTTCACCAGTCGACGCAAGGATTCGTCCAGAGAATGCTATAATCTTACCGTTCTCATCACGGATGGGAAACATAATCCGCCCTCTAAAACGATCAAAATAGCGTTCTTCCCCTTCACGCTTGATCACTAAACCACTTTCCGCGATTTCTTGTAAGTTATAACCTTTTCTTTCAAGCAATATCGTTAATGCATCAAAGCTTGGAAGAGACCATCCAATGCTATTAGATTCTATAAGTTCCCTTGTAAATCCTCTTTCTAGCAAATAATTTAAAGGTTCTTCACCATCTTCTGTATTTAACAGTAAATGTTGAAAAAAATCTGCTGCAAAAGCGTGTGCTTCTTTCATCCTTTCTTCTGCTTTAGATACCTTTTTCGTTACATCTGGTAAACTTGGCCCAACATCTAAATGTATGCCAACACGTTCACCAAGTTTCACAACAGCGTCAGGAAAAGAAATACCTTCTATATCCATGACAAAAGTAATAGCATTACCACCCGCACCACAACCAAAGCAATGGAAAATTTGTTTGTCTGATGACACAGAAAAAGATGGCGTTTGTTCTCCATGAAAAGGACAGAGGCCAAACCAATTGCGCCCACGCTTTGTAAGCTGCATGTATTCGCTTATGACATCAATAATATTCGATTGTGTGCGAATCTGTTCAATCACTTCTTCAGGAATCTTCCCTGCCAAATTCATCACCATCTTTAAATTACGTTCTAAAACACAATTCGCTATCCAATTTAAAAATCCTTTATTTCTCGACAAAAAAATAGGATTTTTCTCTTAATAAATATTTTTACCACAATTTTATTATTATAAAACAAAAATTAGTTTTTATCTATACTATTTTCATACCCGACTCAAAAAAACCGCCTCTTATAACCGAGGTGGTTTATCATCATTCGTTTCTTATTTACAGTTTAAGATATGCTCAATAATGACATTTGCTGTTTCCTCAACAGCTTTGTTTGTCACATCAATAACCTTACAACCAATTTTAGCGACAATTTTTTCAAAATGCTGGATTTCTTCTAATATTCGATTATGCTGCGCATAGATAGCATCATCATTCAATCCTAGAGACATCAATCTCTCTTTTCTAATTGAGTTTAATTTATCAGGAGAAATAATTAAACCAAAACATTTTTTCGGATCAATTTTTAAAAGTTCTTCAGGTGGCTCTACTTCTGGTACTAAAGGTACGTTCGCCACCTTATAGCGTTTATGTGCTAAATATTGTGATAGCGGTGTTTTAGAGGTACGGGAAACACCGACTAGCACAATATCAGCCTGTAATAGACCTCGTGGATCTCTACCATCATCATATTTTACTGCAAATTCAATAGCCTCTATTTTTTTAAAATAATCATCATCTAGTTGATGAACAATTCCTGGTGCCTCTAACGGGAATTCTTCCACAAAGGTTGCCATTGTTTTTAAAGCAGGCCCTAAAATATCAACAGCATATATCTTTTCTTGCTCACACAGTTCCTGTAAGATCGATCGCATTTCCTGGCGAACAAGCGTATACACAATAAATGCCTTTTGCTTCGCTGCAAGGCTTACAATTTTCCGAATGAGCTCCTCTGATTGTATATGAGGAAAACGACGAATTACCGTGTTTTCCAAACCAGGCCGAAACTGGCTAATAACTGCTTTCGCTACTTGGTCACCAGTTTCACCGACTGAATCAGATACAACAAAAACCCGTAGTCTTTTCATGCTGCTCTCCTTCAACTATTTAGTCATTCTGTGCAAGTGATAAGAAAGCTCGTGTTATCGTCGTTTTTGTAAGACGACCAACGATTGTCAATCCACCTTCTTGTGGCTCAACTACTGGTAGCGAATCCACTTCTCGTTCAATCAGTTTATTCGCTGCGACAACTAAAGAATCTGATCTCTCGCAGTACGAAATATTTGGCATACGTGTCATAATGATATGTACAGGAATTTTGTTTAAATCCTGCGTGCCAATACTTGTACGTAATAAATCCTTACGAGAAAGTACCCCTGTCAAAAATTCATTCTTATCTACGACAAAGAGTGTTCCAACATCCTCTGAAAACATGAAGCAAATCGCATCATAAACAGTCATTGTTTCTGGTACAACAACAGGTCCTGAATGAAAATCTTTCACCTTTAAATTGTTAATACTATCCGTCAATGTAACGGATGTTTTTTTACCTGAATAGAAATAGCCAACACGAGGTCTAGCATCTAAAAAGCCAGCCATTGTGAGTATTGCTAAATCTGGTCTTAAAGTTGCTCTTGTCAGATTGAGACGTTCTGCAATATGTTCGCCTGTGATTGGGCCGTTTTCTTTCACAATTTGTAAAATGTCTTCCTGACGTTTATTGAGTTCGATTGGACTCACCGCCTCAAATCTAATAGTGTTATACTTATGCTCGATTATTATATACTATTTTAATAATTATTGCGAAGAAAAGAACTACATGCTACAATATTGACAAATACGCTTGCTCTAGATGTATTTTCGAGTAATTTGCGTTATATAGGCGATGACGGGAAAAAAGTATCTGTTCCATTTTAAAGCGAGTAGAAGATAGTGAAAGTCTACATAGCAACAGAGAAAAGGCACTCCTTGAGCTAACTTTTAGAAAAGAGGTTTTAAACAATTCGTTTAAAACAATCAGGGTGGAACCGCGGGTTTTAGCACTCGTCCCTGGGCATTTATTGTGCCCGGAGACGGGTGCTATTTTTAATTTAGTTCTACCTAAATTAAAAATATCTAGCGAATTTATCAATTGTATAAATACGCTAAAACAACATCAAAGTTCACTCTTTGAAAACTATAAAGGAGGCTATTTTTATGGCTAACAAATCAATGGAAACAATTGTATCATTAGCGAAGCATCGCGGCTTTGTCTTCCCGGGTTCTGAAATCTACGGAGGCTTAGCAAACACTTGGGATTACGGTCCACTAGGTGTTGAATTAAAAAACAATGTAAAAAAAGCATGGTGGCAAAAATTTGTCCAAGAATCAGAGCACAATGTTGGGATAGATGCTGCAATTTTAATGAACCCAAAAGCTTGGGTTGCTTCTGGTCACGTTGGTAACTTTAATGATCCAATGATCGATTGTAAGGGATGTAAAGCGCGCCATCGTGCTGATAAAATCATCGAAGATGCTGCGCTAGCTAAAGGTGACGAAATCATTGTCGATGGTATGACATTTGATCAAATGAAAGAAACGATGGTTAAGTATGACGTAGTGTGCCCGGATTGCGGTAAAGCTGATTTTACAGATATTCGTCAATTTAATTTAATGTTTAAAACATTCCAAGGTGTAACAGAATCTTCTACTAACGAAATTTATTTACGCCCAGAAACAGCACAAGGTATTTTCGTGAATTTTAAAAATGTACAACGTTCTATGCGTAAACGTACACCATTCGGTATTGCACAAATCGGTAAATCATTCCGTAACGAAATTACCCCAGGTAACTTCACTTTCCGTACACGTGAATTTGAACAAATGGAACTTGAATTTTTCTGTAAGCCAGGAGAGGACCTTGAATGGCACGCATATTGGAAAGAGTTTTGTAAAAATTGGTTATTAAATTTAGGCATGAACGAAGAATCTATGCGCCTTCGCGATCATGAAGAAGACGAATTGTCTCACTACTCTAACGCTACAACTGATATCGAATTTAAATTCCCATTCGGTTGGGGCGAGCTTTGGGGCGTAGCAGATCGTACAGATTACGATTTAAAACAGCATATGGAGCATTCTGGTGAAGATTTCACTTACATCGATCCAGTATCAAACGAACGTTATGTTCCATATTGTATCGAGCCTTCTTTAGGTGCAGACCGTGTAACATTAGCATTCCTTTGCGATGCTTATGACGAGGAAGAGCTTGAAGGCGATGATAAGCGTACAGTTTTACGCTTCCACCCTGCTCTAGCGCCATTTAAAGCTGCGGTCCTACCACTTTCTAAAAAGCTTTCGGATGAGGCTACTACTGTTTGGGCAGAGCTTCGCAAAGCATTCCCAGTTGACTTTGACGAGTCACAATCAATCGGTAAACGTTACCGTCGTCAAGATGAAATTGGTACACCATTCTGTATCACTTACGACTTTGACTCAAAAGAGGATGGTCAAGTTACAGTACGTCACCGCGATTCGATGTCTCAAGTTCGTATGCCAATTACAGATGTTAAAGCATACATTGAAAAACATCTTCAATTCTAAATTCATAAGTATATAAAGAGGGAGTCGCATTAAGCGACTCCCTTTAAACTATAGACAAACGATACTCCTGATAGCTGTATCGTGATTCTTTTGTTAGGTCTTTAATGATGAAAACAAGCGCTCTTGCATCTTCTCCTCAAATGAAAACCTTTTCATACTCATACCTACTAAGCTTATTAGTATTTCCTCGATATCTACAAGTGTATAATAAAGGAATGTTCCTTCTCGCATTGGGCGAACCCTCTTATCAATTGTTAGTTTATCCTCAATAAAGTAAGCTACATTTACGTTACAATGTTCCATCAATTGTGAAATGCGTTGGTCATCATCCGGATTAATAAAAAACGGCACAATTTTATCAATATACAAAATACTTTGCACAAGTTTTATGAAGAAATTTTCACGAAGTGAAGTTTCTACAACTAATACAGTTGTTTTCTCATGCTGATAGTCCATATACAATATATTTATTTGCTCTTCTAATAACTTTTGTAGAATATTAATAGAATTTCTATACTTTGTCATATCCGTTTGGATTTCTCTTGTTAATAAACGTAGAATTCGAAAGGCAGGTAAAAATATTTTTAAAACAATTTCTTTAGGATGTAAATGATCTATTAATTTTTTAAAGTAGACCCTTAAGCTATTTTCGTCACAACGAATTAATTGTTCTATAAATAAGTTAAAAATTTCTTCAAAGCTGTTAGTACGATAATCTATCATTTTCGAAATTTTCACACTATAATTTAAAGGTAAAATCATAGACTTTTGCTCATCTAATAACTTAACTTTAGGTAATGTTGGGAATAAATCATAGACAAGCTCTACTTGCGCACTACGATTATCAGATAATTGAACGACTGAGTTGACAGGATAAATCCCTAAGCACTCTACAAAATTATGCATAAATTTCTCGTTGTATAAATGTCGATCACGATATAAAACAGCTAATGCATCTGTTGCAGCATATCCCGAATGATATACACGTTTTGATGTCATAGCTGAATAAACATCAATAATCTGCAGTATTTGAACTCCCTCACACATATCATCTTCACAAAGCTGATTCGGATAACCTTGACCAGCAAAGCGCTCATGATGATCACGTGCTAAATAGGAGATATCCTCTTCCCCATTTTCGATGAGTAGCTCATAACCTTTAGTTGTATGAGTTTTGACAATATCAAATTCATCTTCCGATAATTTTCGTTTTAAATTTAATATTTCTTGCGGAATAAATACCTTCCCAATATCGTGGAACAAATAGCCTCTTGCTAGCGTTTCGATATCCATTAAACCTAAATAACGGGCAAAAATTGTCCCTAAAACAAAAACATCAAATGAATGGACAAAAGAATACTCATCCCATTCTTTTAACCGCATGAGTAATTCATAGCGATGTTTTTTTTCTAAAACTTTTTCAAAAATACCTCGTACATAAGCAGTATCTTGTATGCTTTTTAAAATTTGACCATAGCGCAATTCATGCACAACATTCTCTAATGTAGTCATAAAAAGGTGGCTTACTTTTTCTTTATACTCATCTGTCTCATCCCTTTTATCCATTAGCGGTGCAAATAAATCCTCGTAATCCTTTGAACGCTGAACACTTAAATCATGAACAATTCGGACTGAATCAGTTGGTAAATAAACCGATAATTCGTCAACTTTTCTAAGTTTAAGTAAAGCAATAATTCTTTCCGTTAAAACTAGATCTTTTTTAGCTAATAAACGATACTCCGAAAAAATATCTTCAGCTAAAATATCATTTGCTTCAACTTCATCAATACTTAATGTCACTTTTCTTAGCATATTTTCTGCCACATACGTAATGCTCAAGCATTATGTGACTCCCTCCTTCTTCAGTAAGACTGCGTTGTTCGTTGTTCGTTGTTCGTTGTTCGTCAATTATGCCTCGACTTAATTGCCGCTGTCGCTTCGCTTTCGGGCAGATAAACAATGCGTCCTGATTCGGCTTTGTGCTTAGGCCTGCAGATATTTTTAGAGCGAAAGCGTAGCGGCAGCGGCAGATGTTTTTTGCGCGAAAGTGTAGCGGCAGCGGCAACAACATGAAGGCCGACACGATGTCGGTCATTTTGGTAATGCCACGTTCGTGGTGTTTTTACCAATGCAGGTCAGTTAGCCTAGGTGGGAGACTTTTGTATCTGTCGCTACGAAAACATTTGTAGCTGACGCTTTGCTTTCGCTACGAATACATTTGCTGAAAGAAGGTAAATATCATCATCTATATTAATTACAATATCATAGAGTAAAATGTCTTTTCAACTAGTATATGGTATTGGAATGAACAGTTTATACTATGTTTATATTGAAAACCGTAACAAAATTAATATTTTAGACCTAGAAAATTTATTTCGTAGCAGCTATTAATTTTAAATAAAAAGTATACAAAGACCTATTTATTAGAAAACAGAAGTTTATATTTATAAGTTATAGTTAAATTTCTCTCAAAAATAAAATTTCTGCGAATGATACAGGATTAATCAATTTGTCCTAATGTCATTAGCAAAAAAAGTAATGCCACTATAAAAAAATAACATTTTGATAAAATAACGCATAGCATTCGGATGGATAACATTAGGAGTCCGCCTTTTCCCTGTATTTTCAAGACGACTTTTTTAAAAACAGAAAAAATGCCAGAAGATCAATATTAATGATCTTCTGGCGTTTTTTCTTGTTCTGTATTTGTTCTTAACTGAAATTCAGGCGTTCGCTCTAGCTGTTCAATAAATTTTTTAGTCTTAAAACGAATTCCTGTTTGTTCCTCGTAAATGGTTGTAATTATTTTTTTTATAAAATATTTTGTTTCCTTTTTTAGGTCTAGTTTTCCAATCTGGTCAATTGGTACAGTATAGAACATCCGAATAAGCTTAAGCTGGGTCGGTGTTAATCGAATGATATAAGGATCCTGCTGATAACAACGATGACATAAAAAACCTCCCTGCGCAAAAGAAAATGCAAATTCACCGTCTATGGCACCACATGCAGCACAAGCATGTAATATAGGCTGTACACCTGTATAGGGTAGCATTTTCCATTCTACAAACAATGTAATGGCCTCCGGGTCATAACCTTCCTCAATTGCTTGTAATGCTTGAAGGAGCACATCAAATGCAAGTGGCTCAGGTTTCCCCTCTTCTACTACTCGCTCGACAAGTTCCATTATATAACTTGCATATGCTGTTGCCATTATATCCTCACGAATATGGCGCATTGAATTAAGATGTTCACCTTGTTGCAATGTTCCCATACCAGTATGATGCTGTACCATAAACATGCCATATGTAAATGGCTGTGTCACTGATGCTAATCTACTGGAAGGTTTCTTCGCTCCTCGAGCCATCGTTGCAACCTTTCCCGCTTCTCTTGTTAGTAATGTTACAATTTTATTTGATTCTCCATAGGCACGCACCTTTAGGACAATCCCTTCCCATTTATGAAGCATCGATCCCCCTCCTTTCTACAAGCTTCGCGCAGATAAACAATGCGTCCGGAATCGGCTTTGTGCTTAGGCCTACGTGAGGGCCTACACGATGTCGGTCATTTCGGTAATGCCACAGGACGTGGCGTTTTTACCGATGCAGGTCAGTTAGCCGTTATCGCATGGATGCGATGATTTTAGGCTAACATCCCTTAAGAACTCCTTTCCGATTCCGTGACATCCGCCGGAGGCTTAGGCCAACACGATGTTGGTCACTCAGTCGTGTGTTGTTGCTGTCGCTTCGCTTTCGCACAGATAAAACCGTGTTGCTGTCGCTTCGCTTTCGCACAGATAAATTGCCACAGGACGTGGCGTTCTTAGACTGAGTTCCTCTATTTCAGCGGGCGTCCAAACACCTGTAGCTGACGCTTTGCTTTCGCTACAAAAAACATCTGTACCTGCCGCTACGCTTTCGGTACAAAAAACACCTACTGAAAGAAGTGAAAATAGAGCTCTCCAATAAATTATTGGACAGCTCCATTTAAAACTACAGCGACAAATAGGAATGTTGTAAAGATGTTTAGTAGCTTAACAGCAGACCCTATTAATATTCATCATCACGGAAACCGAAGTCACGTAAATGTGTTGATTTATTTCGCCAATCCTTTTGCACCTTTACCCAAAGCTCTAAATACACTTTTGAACCAAGAAGCATCTCAATATCTTTTCTTGCACGTATCCCTACTTCTTTTAATAGCGCGCCACGTTTACCAATGACAATCCCTTTTTGCGAATCTCTTTCCACGATAATCGTTGCTGCTACACGAATTTTATCTTCATTTTCTTCATCACGGCGAATTTTATCAATAACAACAGCAATGGAATGAGGTATTTCTTCACGTGTTAAATGTAACACTTTTTCACGAATTAACTCTGAAATAATAAAACGCTCAGGATGATCCGTTACTTGATCTGCTGGATAATATTGTGGACCCTCTGGTAAATATTTCGCTAATGTCGTTAATAAATCTTCTACATTATTCCCTTGTAATGCTGAAATCGGTACTATTTCCGCAAAGTCATAACGGTCTTTGTAGCTTTCAATTATCCCTATTAATTCATCGGGATGAATTTGATCGATTTTATTGATTACCAGGAAGACAGGGGTTGGATTACCCGCCAGCATTTCAAGGATGAATTCGTCACCCTTTCCAAGTTTCTGCTCTGCGTTGACCATGAACATAATAACATCCACTTCACGCAATGTATTTTTAGAAACCTTTAGCATAAAATCCCCTAGCTTATGTTTCGGCTTGTGGATTCCTGGTGTATCGATAAAAATCATTTGGCTATCATTTGATGTTAGTACACCTTGTACTTTATTTCGTGTTGTTTGTGGTTTATCACTCATAATCGCAATTTTTTGACCAATAACACGGTTTAAAAACGTTGATTTCCCAACATTTGGTCGACCGATTATGGAGATAAAGCCTGACTTATAGCCTTTATTATTTTCCAGCATTCTCTAAATCCTCCGTTGTAAATGCAAACGGTAGTAATTCGCCTACAGACGTTACCGTGACATCACCTTTTAAATTTGTTAAATATACAGGCATAGATGGCTCGCAAAATTCCATCATCACTTGACGACAAGCTCCGCATGGCGCACATGGTCCATCCGTATCAGCTACAATAGCAATCGCCTCAAAATCATAAATACCTTCTGACACAGCTTTGAAAAATGCTGTACGCTCAGCACAATTGGTCATACTATAACCTGCATTTTCAATATTGCAGCCATGAATGACCTCTCCATTTTTCGTTAAAATCGCCGCGCCAACTTTAAATTTTGAATAAGGTACATAAGCCTTTTCACGCGCTTTTTTTGATTCCTCTAGTAATGCATGCATATCAATTGTCATTAATGTTCTCCTCTACATAATCAATTACGCCTTGGCGTAATTGATTAAATCATTATTCTTCAGCACAACTGCTACTACTTCATGACCGATTATTAATTTTTTGTAATATCAAAACCATTTCGGTATAAATATGAGTAATCCGATTATAGCACTGAATATCGCAAATACAAGTACTGCACCTGCTGCAAGATCTTTAGCCTGCTTAGCAAGCGGATGGATAGTAGGTGAAGCTAAATCCACTACTCGTTCAATTGCTGTATTAATCATTTCAAGTGCAAACATAAGAGCAATTAATAACAATACAATATACCATTCTATACGTGATAATTCCGTAAAATAGCCAGCAATCAAAACTATTCCTGCACTTAGTAAGTGGAATCTAAAATTTTGCTCCGTAAAGGCTGTAATAATACCTTTAAAGGCATACCCAAAAGAGCGTACAAATTTGCGAACATTCATTTATTCTCGTCCTAAGCCGAAAGATTGTAAAATCTCATCCTGCTTACTGAACATCACCTTTTCATCTTCTGGCACCATATGATCATAGCCAAGTAAATGTAAGAAACCGTGGACCGCTAAAAAGCCTAATTCTCGCTCAAATGTATGCCCATATTCCTCTGCTTGCTCTTTTGTACGATCCGTAGAAATAATAATATCTCCTAAGATACGAGGCATCCCTTCAAATGTTACTTCCATTTCCCCCTCACCTAATTCCTCCAGGGCAAACGAGATCACATCTGTCGGTTGATCCTTGTCACGATATTCTCGGTTTATTTCTTGAATCGCTTCATTTGTAACGAATGTCACTGACACTTCCGTTTCCGGCTCAATCTTCTCTAGTTTCGCAGCTTGCTGCAAAAGCTTTTCAACAAGCTCCATATGTTCAGTAGCCACTTCATTTGTTTCATCTGTAAAATCAATTGTTAAAATCATAGATCCTCCTACTTATCTGCCTTTGGATATTCAATTCGTGAGTGGAAAATTCCATTCAACGTTTCACAAAGTACTCTCTCTATACATTTTAACTCTTTTATTGAAATATCGCATTCATCAAACTGACTGTCTTGTACTCGATCATCAATAATTGCTCGTACCAACTTTTGAATTTTCTCTGCATTCGGTTCCTTCATCGATCGAACCGCTGCCTCAACACTATCTGCAACACTAATAACTGCCGCTTCTTTCGTTTGTGGTTTCGGACCTGGATATCTGTACGTTGTATCATCTAAACATTTTCCTTCTTCCTTCGCTTTAAAGTAGAAGTATTTTAACAGACTAGATCCGTGATGCTGCAAAGCAATATCAATAATTTCCTGTGGCATCTTATATTGTTTTAGCATTTCAGCCCCATCAGTTGTATGCGAGATTATAATTTCTGCACTTTTTTCCGGGGACAATGAATCGTGTGGGTTAATGCCCGACATTTGATTTTCGATGAAAAAGGCAGGACGCTTCGTTTTGCCAATATCATGATAATAGCATCCTACACGCGCCAATAAGCCATCTGCTCCAATTTCCTCACATGCAGCCTCTGCTAAGTTTGCCACCATTACACTATGATGATATGTTCCCGGCGCCTCCATTAGTAATTTTTTCAGCAATGGATGGTTTGGGTTCGATAATTCAATTAATCGTAACGACGACAATAAGCTAAATGCTGATTCAAAGAATGGCAAGAGACCCATTGTAAGAGCCCCCGATAATAGAGCCGACATCATTGCCGCGATAAAGTAAAACACTAACTCTGATAAGCCGTAGGAAGATTGTGTCATCAGTAAATAAAATGCAATAAATAACATATTTACGAGCCCTATGACGCCTACAGTATGTAGAATATGCGAACGTTTTTCCATACTTTGTAAAAAGAATAAGCTCGCAAATCCTCCAAAAATTATATACAGTGTAATTTCCATCTGCATGACAGATGAATAACCTTCTTGGAAAATAACACCTGCAGATGCCGCTGTCATAACCGTAATAAGAACGGCCGCACGGTCATCCGCTAATAGCCGTACTAGCATTGTGGCCAAAGCTGTTGGGAAAAGGAAGGCAACTGTAACATCGAAGCCGCCTGAGACAAGGCTAATAAATTTCATCAGCAGGATCGATAAACTATAAACAATTACTGTTACCAACAGGGCATTACGTTTCTTGTGCTCATTTATATCCCAGCGTTCAAATAAAACAAACATGAACATCATTTCAAGAAGTATTAAAATAATCAGCCCTGCAATCGGTTTCATCGATGCCTTATTACTTACCATACCTAGAAGCTCTAATTGACGAAACGCCTCATTATCAATAATTTGCCCTTCCTGTACGATGATTTGACCTTGAAGAATTCGAGTTGGTTCAACTGATTCCTTCGCTTGTTCCTTTCGAATTTTCGTTTGTTCCTCGTTTATCGTCTCGTTTTCGATAATACTCGTACGTCCAATTAAAACTACCGTATTAAATATTTTATCAGGATAGCCTCGTTGTCCACGAATTTTTGTCTCAAAATCATTTTGAAACGCAAACACATTTTCTGATCGAATGGATTTTTGCAAATATTCCTGCACAGATTTTGATAGTTGCGTACTAGTCCTTTTTAAATCCGCTTCACTTTGTACTAACAAACCCTCTAGCTGTGAATCTGTAAAGATAATTGGCATTTGCTCCGAATCTATGGATTCAAACTTTTTGCGGAGCTTCGTCACTTGGTCGACAATCGGAATAGGTTCTTTACTACTCTCAACATCCGCCTTTACTTCAAGAACATAGTCAAATAAAGACGTTACAATCGCAGCTCGCTGTTTTGCAACATCCGCAGAAAATTGATAGACTGGTTCAACTGCATTCGCTGCTTTTTCTCGTTCCTGTTGCGTTTTATAAGTATCTTCTATCGTTTTAGTAGATCGTACTGTTTCAGGCGCTAGCTGTAATGGTTTAAAATCATATGTAACACCTTTAACATTGCCATACATAAAAGTAAATTGTAGGGCTCCTGTTAAGATGAGAACGACAATTAAAAAGTAGCGAAAGCCAATAAGTTCTGTAATTTTTTTTAATTGTTTCTCCATCTTGCACCTCCTCTATCTACCTACTATCATACCAATTCAAAAAACATTTTTCCCGAAAAATGTATAAGAAAGTAAAAAAACAGCTATACACATCGTATAGCTGTCACAATTTTTTCCATTTTTCAACCATTTTCTATTTGTTAAATCTTTTATTTCCGTCATTACGCTTTCGGTGCAGACTTTTTTTAAACCCCATTGCACCTGACGCTACGCTTTCGGTGCAGACTTTAATATGACCGCTAAGCGGTCATATTAAAGTTGCTGTTCTTCGTAGGCTTGGATGATTTTTGCTACGATTGGGTGACGTACTACATCGCCTTGTTCTAAAATCTGGAAATGTATAGATTTTACATATTTTAATGTTCGTTCTGCTACGATTAATCCAGATTCCGTGTTTTTTGGTAGGTCAATTTGTGTTTTGTCGCCGGTAATGACCATTTTTGAGCCAAAGCCTAGTCGCGTTAAAAACATTTTCATTTGCTGATGTGTCGTATTTTGAGCCTCATCTAAAATAACAAAGGCATCGTCTAATGTACGGCCGCGCATATACGCTAACGGTGCAATTTCGATTGTACCCCGCTCAATTAGCCTTTGCGTTTGTTCTGTCCCGTATATATCGTTTAAAGCGTCATAAAGAGGGCGTAAATAAGGATCTACCTTTTCCTTCAAATCCCCCGGAAGAAAGCCTAGCGACTCGCCTGCCTCTACTGCAGGGCGTGTTAAAATAATACGCTTTACGTGTCCGTTTTTTAGCGCCTGCGTTGCCATGACTACCGCTAAATACGTTTTCCCAGTACCGGCTGGTCCGATACCAAAAACAACGTCCTTATGACGGATTGCTTGTATGTATTCTCGTTGACCGATTGTTTTTGCACGGATAGGTTTTCCTTTCGTCGTGCGAGCTATTTCTTCATCATAAAGTTCTGCAAAATATTCAATCGTTCCTTTTTGTGTCATTTCAATAGCTGTTGCTACATCACGCTGATCAATATTAATTCCTTTACGAATGACCTTTAAAAGAGCATGTAAAAGGAATGTTGCTTGTTCCTTTGCATCCTCTTCACCTGCAAGCTGAATTTGTTCACCACGTGTAATAATGTGGACTTTTAGAGCCTCTTCGATTAATTTCATATTTGCATCGGAAATTCCGAGTAGCATAACCGCTTCGTTTGGATTATCCACTTGTAATACAGTTAAATGTTCTGACATAATCATTCTCCTTGTAGGCCTTGTATTGGACTGGCAATGTTTTCATTGACTAAAAATAGAACTTTCCCTTCAACTGTACCATTCCCCCACTTTACCTGTAAAAGGTTTTCTTTTTTAATAACCGTTTTTGCAGGTAATGAACGTAGTACCTTTTCATGAAGCAATGGTATGAGCAATGAATCTATTTTGGATTCATCAAGCTCTACTTGCATTTTTTTTGTGTACTGCTCCTCAACAATTGAAACATATGGATTGAGCCAATTAGGTAAATCTTTCTTTTGCACATAGTCAACTTTTTCTTTTTCTTGATGGATGCCTTTCACTAATACACGCCACTGCTTTTGTTGTAGCGTTTCCATCGTTAGTTTTGTTGGAATTTTAAATGAACATTCAAGCCAATAATCAGCGTAAACCTCTCCCTTTGCCCCAACAAACACTTGATCTTCACCACTTTCAATTACGCCACTTACGAGAACATCACCTTCGTAAGCAGTATCGTTAACTGAAATTTTTCGTTCACCATTTTGAATATTAAAGTGAGTAATAACACCACTTTTTGTTGCTACTAAATGCGTCGCTAGCTTTTCATTCGTTTGTTTAGTTTGTTTCGGGGACTCCTGAGGGCGTAAAATTACACGTCCACCATGCTTTTCAATATGCACCCACGAAAGATCTCGATGGCCTTCTAATAGCTTCTGACGAATGACAGCATCTGAGGGTAAGTCTTTTTTAGAAATGGGTGTTTCTAAGTGAAAGGTATCTTGAAAGGTCTCTCCTAGACGTTCCTCTAACTCCGGTGTTGCCGCTTTAATATCGATACGCCAAATAACCTGCGCACATAGTAATGGTATTAATATCATCAACGCTAGGCCAAGCAACGTCCAAAGCTGTGCTCGAAAAACTTGAAGTTCATCTGCATAATAGATAGCCACTTTAAGTCGGTAACGACTACGCACACGGCGAATCTTTGGTAGATAATGCATAGTTGTTTCAAAGGCAACCTCTTGCTCACGAAAAACAACACGCTTTAATGGCACATGTTGTGCATGCAATGCTTGAATAAAAGGATGAACATTTTCATGGCGCTTTATACGTATGATAATTGGCCGATTATTCCACATTATCGCTCACACCCATATCCTTTGTCATTTTCAAATGAAGCTCCTGTAAATCCTCTACTGAAAGAAGCAGCATTTCTTCTTTAAGAGCATTAATTTCTACTGATTTTCCACGCACAGTAATATGATAGTCTGCATAGATAAAAGAGCACGATGAAGCATCAGCATGTAGAAAACGATATGGGCCAATGATTTTTAATGTTTCATATTGTAATAATTCAAGTAGTGGCGTTAATTGAAATAGTTTTCTCATAAAAAAATGCCTCCTTCTTCGGCAATATATGCATCGAAAAAGGAGGACATGCTAGTTATTTTCTTTTTGCTTTTGGAGGGCCTAAAACTTCTGCCATTACAATAGCCTGCATAAGTGATTTTTTTGACGTTGGTAATTGAAAAGCCGATTGTGATTGAGCTACTCGCTCGTCTTTTTTCCCCGCTGCCAAACGTCCAATACTTTCTCTATTCGTAGGACGACCCACTTTCTCAGTCGGGATTAAAGATGGTGCTACATAGCTTGGTACTTTCTCATTTACTGTTTCTTCGACAATTTTTTTCGGCTCTTCAAATTTAGGCTGTTCGTTTTCCCATTCACCTAAAAATCCACGTGCAAAATCCTCAAAGCTCTGTGGTTTAGAACGTTGCTGTGGAGTTACCTCTGCCTTTTTTATAACAGGAGGCTCAACATGTGAATCCTTATTATTAAAAGTCGGCATTGGTTTTTGTTCTTTCTTATTTTTTGATTTACCGAAAATAGAGCTGACTATGGCAATTATTACAAATATAATTAATTGTTCCATTTATTAGTACCGCTCCTTTCAGTTTTTTATTAGTTAGGTTCATTTGTTTCTGATTTATCTGAGCTTACTTTAGAAATGGAGTCTCGCATCGCTGTATCTGCTTGAATGTTGCGGTAGTTCATGTAATCCATGATACCAAGATTACCCGAACGTAGTGCTTCTGCCATCGCCTGTGGTACTTCAGCTTCTGCTTCTACTACTTTTGCTTTCATCTCTTGTACGCGTGCAATCATTTCTTGCTCGTTCGCTACAGCCATTGCGCGGCGTTCTTCAGCCTTCGCTTGGGCAATGTTTTTATCTGCCTGCGCTTGTTCAATTTGTAATTCAGCACCGATGTTTTTGCCGATATCAACATCAGCAATATCGATCGATAAGATTTCAAATGCTGTACCAGAATCTAAGCCTTTTGCTAATACAGTTTGAGAAATCATATCAGGATTTTCAAGAACTGTCGTATGACTAGAGGCGCTACCAATTGTAGAAACGATCCCCTCACCTACACGGGCAATAACCGTTTCTTCACCAGCACCACCGACTAAACGTTCAATGTTTGCGCGCACTGTAATACGTGCCTTCGCTTTTACTTCAATCCCGTTCATAGCAACACCTGCAATAAATGGTGTTTCAATGACTTTCGGGTTAACAGACATTTGTACAGCTTCTAATACATCACGACCCGCTAAATCAATTGCCGCACAACGTTCAAATGTTAACTCGATATTTGCACGATGAGCCGCGATTAACGCATTTACTACACGGTCAACATTACCACCTGCTAAATAGTGACTTTCAAGTTGATTGATTGTAACAGGTAAACCTGCTTTATGTGCTTTAATTAATGGGTTTACAATTCGTGATGGGATTACGCGACGTAATCGCATACCGATTAATGTGAAAATACTAACGCGGACACCTGCAGCAAGTGCAGAAATCCATAGCGCCACTGGTACAAAGGTAAAGAATACCGCGAGAACAATGAATAATAAGACTAGCCCTGCAATTGGACCTATTAAAGCTAAATCAAAACCCATTTACTATTCCTCCATCTCTTTTTCTGTTTGTCTCACAACAATACGTGAGCCCTCTACTTTAATAACTTCTACATGTTTCCCAACATCAACATAGCCACCTTCTGATACTACGTCAATGCGCTCACTTCCAAATAACATTGTACCTGCCGGACGAAGTGGTGTAATCGCTGTACCCACTTTTCCAAGCAGCTCTGTGCGATTCACGTTAGATACATAGCCCTCTTCCGTCGTTGTCGCATCCATCAAGACTAGCTTGTTTAAAACATGCAATTTTTTACCGAAAAATTTCATCAGGATCACCATTCCTATTATCGCTACAACAAGCGCAATGAAAATCGCTATAATCATTTGCATCATGTTTGCACCTGCCAGTATTAGACTTAGTAATATTAGCACACCACCTAAAATACCAACAATACCTCCGGGGACAAAAAACTCCGCTACAACAAGCGCTAAGCCTGCAATAAACACAAGT
The DNA here is from genome assembly GCF_042755925.1 of Lysinibacillus sp. NPDC059133. Lineage (NCBI taxonomy): Bacteria > Bacillati > Bacillota > Bacilli > Caryophanales > Bacillaceae > Lysinibacillus > Lysinibacillus sp. NPDC059133. The sequence continues at coordinate 24,854 of NZ_JBHZDH010000007.1, forward strand.
AATGTCTCATAACCTGCCAAACCTGCCACCATATGACCGAAGAAAAATAATCCAAGTGCTGACAATCCCATTATACCTGGAACACCAAAACCTGGCGAATAAAGCTCAACTACAAGTCCCAAGCTTGCAATCGACAATAAAATCGGAACGATAATCGGATTCGTAATAAAACGAGCAAGTTTTTCGGCAAAAGTAGGTTCAACCGGAACGATGTCACTGCCTTTTAATTGCGTTTCTTCTAAAAGATCTTGGAAATTTGAAACTGTCCCCTTAGAATAACCAACCTTTTTTGCCTCCGAAGCCGATAAAGTTAATAAATTCCCTTCTCCTGCTCGAAATTCTGGTAAATCAACAGATACATCAGCCATTGCTCGTGCATATTTTGGATTGCGGTTTTTCGATTCTGCAGCTGCCTCCATTTGAGCAACCCATGCACTATGCGCCTTTAAGTCTGCTGCATTTCCTGCTGAGTCAATAACTGCAGCCGCCCCGATTGTTCCATTTGGCACCATATAGATTTCATCCGCATGTAAGGCTAAAAAGGCACCTGCAGAATGAGCGTCTTTGTTAATATACGCAATCTTACGTATATCTGTTGAATCCATAAGCATAGCAATATCCCCTGCTGCATTCACGAAACCGCCAGGCGTATGAATGTCTAAAATAATCGCCTCTGCATAGTTTTCTTCCGCCTCTTTAAAAGCTCGTTCTAAAAATGCGTGAAGTCCTCGTTCTACTTCATTATGAATTGGTATGTGGTAGACCTTACTACTTGCAAAAGCAGACGTTAATGGAAACGCTAACAAAAACGTCGCCCAAATAACTAATAAATAACTGAGGATTCTTCGTCTTCGCATCTTTTTCCCTCCCTTCTAACATGCTTCTCTTCTGTATATACGATTGACTATGCAAAAAGTTTCATAAATCCTAATAATTTTATTATACAGTGAATTTTTAATCGTGGTGTTTTAATAATTATAGCTTTTACAATATTATCAGTTTATAACATAAAAGCCGAATGAATCTCAGGGATTACATTCGGCTTCTCCAATATGTACGTAAATTTGAGCTTAATGTAAAATACCTGAAATCAATCGAAATACGATTAATTTCAGGTATATTTTTGTCTGCTCAGTGAATCATACAATTGCGTGTTATGAACGTAGGGATTTTTAATGGGAAATTAAATTACCACTTACGTTTACGTGCAGCTTCTGATTTCTTTTTACGTTTTACGCTAGGTTTTTCGTAGAACTCGCGCTTTCTAACTTCTTGAATTGTACCACTTTTTGATACAGTACGTTTGAAGCGGCGAAGAGCATCTTCAAGCGATTCGTTTTTGCGAACGACAGTTTTTGACATCTCTCTTTCCCTCCCTCCGAACACACGTCAATACACAATTAGGCTAATAACCATCTGCTGTGTACTAAAGAATTATAACGTATTGTCTAAAAATGGTCAATAGAAAGTGTGTGAATTAATCTGGTGAATTTTTGGTTTTATTACCTTAAGAATTTTCAGCCTGCTTTGGACAACAATAAACATACATAATCTTTCATTAAAAGTTCATTGAGGAGAATAAAATGAAAACATTTATAAATAAATTAAATCCTCCAAAAATACTTGTAACTAGGCTTTGCCGTTATCAATTTAATCGGGACATTTTTCTTAACACTCCCCATTGCAACAGTCGATCGTAATGGCCTTTCATTTTTAGATGCTCTATTTACAGCTACCTCTGCTACGTGTGTTACAGGACTGGTTGTTGTAGATACCGGTAATACATTTTCGATATTTGGAGAATTAGTCATTCTTTTTCTTATCCAAATTGGCGGATTGGGCTTTATGACATTTGCGACATTATTATTTTTGTTATTAGGAAAAAAGATTTCTTTAAAAGAACGACTTTTGTTAAAAGAGGCATTTAATAACGTAACAATTGCTGGTCTAGTTAAATTAGTTAAAAGGATCCTGTTATTTACGGCATTAATTGAACTACTAGGCGGCTTCATTTTATCTATTCGTTTCGATATGCCTGTAGGAAAAGCCTTTTATTTTGGTTTTTTTCACGCCATATCGAATTTTAATAATGCTGGGTTTGATTTAATGGGTAACTTTAAGAGCTTAACAGCGTACGTAGACGACCCTTTCGTCGTATTAACTATTTGTGCACTTATTACGAACGGGGGCTTAGGATTTATTGTTATCAATGAATTATATGAATACCGCGGAACAAAACGACTTTCAGTGCATACCAAAATTGTTTTAACTACAACATTTATTTTAACAGTCGGCTCTACGCTCTTAATTTTCTTATTTGAATACGGAAATAGTAAAACACTTGGGCCACTATCTGAATGGGGAAAATTCTTGGTTCATTATACCAAGCAGTTACACCAAGAATTGCTGGCTCTAATACCCTTCCTATTGGTGATTTAACACATTCAACATTATTTTTAATAATTTGGCTAATGTTCATCGGAAGTGGTTCTGGATCAACTGCTGGAGGTATTAAAATTACGACTTTCGCTGTTTTAGTTGCTACGATGTGGTCTCAAATAAAAGGGAAAGAAGATGTAGTGCTTTTTAGACGTAGCATTGTTAATGAAACGATTTTAAAAGCTTTGACAGTCACAATGTGTGGGATGATGATCGTCGTCCTTGTTACCATTGTCTTAAGTCTTATTGAACAACGTCATAGTTTTATGATAGGCTACCTCTGCATTTGGAACAGCCGGACTTACAATGGGGTTAACTCCCGAGCTATCAACCGGCGGCCGTCTTCTTATCATATTGACAATGTTTGCAGGAAGATTGGGCCCCTTAACAATTGCTTTTGCCATCACAAAACGTCGAAAAACAGAGGCCTTCCGCCATCCAAAAGGAAAGATTATGATCGGATAACTATGATCAAGGAGCGATGTGTACAATGACGATCAAACAATATGCTGTGATAGGTCTTGGTAGGTTTGGCGTAAGTGTAGCCCGCAAATTATTTGAAGCTGAGCACGAAGTTTTAGGAATTGAATTGATATTAATGAGGAAAGAGTCGAAGATGCCGAACCTTATGTGACACATGCAGTAGTTGCTGATACGACAGAGGAAAAAGCACTTAACTCCATAGGGATCAGAAATTTCGATTGTGTCATTGTCGCTATAGGTATAGATATGCAATCAAGTATTTTAACGGTCTCATTATTAAAGGAGCTAGGCATCAAAAAAATAATTGCCAAGGCTCTTGGAAAAAGACACGGACAAGTTTTATACAAGGTTGGTGCAAATTGGATTATTTATCCTGAACGAGATATGGGAGAGCGAGTAGCCAATCAGCTGCTTTCACCAAATATGCTAAATTATATTGAATTGTCAAAAGAATACAGTATAGAGGAAATTATGATTCCTCCTAAATTGGCTGGCCAAAATCTAAGAGATTTAGACATTCGAGCGAAATATATTGTCAATGTGATTGCCATAGTTCGAGACGGCAATATTACCATTTTACCTTCTCCAGATCAGATTATAGAAGAAAAGGATATACTGGTTATGATTGGCCATAGAAAGGATCTTACTTATTTTCAAATGTTGAATAGAAAAAAGGCTAAATTAAAATAGGCTGTGTCCAAAGGTGATTTTCCCCTCGAAACAGCCTTCGACATTTTTTAAAAAATTTTCTTGTTATCCCTATCGTCTTTTAAAATCTCTACAGCCTCTCTGAAACGTAGAGAATGGACGATTTCTCGTTCACGTAAAAATTTCAAGCTATCATTCAAATCAGTGTCATCAGATAAATCAATAATCCACTGATAAGTCGCTCTTGCTTTTTCTTCGGCTGCGATATCCTCATACAAATCAGCGATAGGATCTCCTTTAGCCTGAATATAAGTTGCTGTGAACGGTGATCCAGCTGCATTTTGATAAAATAACGCCCTGTCATGATTGGCATAATGTTCTCCAAGGCCTGCCTCTTTTAACATCTCTGGAGTGGCATCCTTCGTCAGTTTATAAATCATCGTGGCAATCATTTCTAAGTGAGAAAATTCCTCTGTCGCTATATCAGTTAACAATCCGACCACTTTGTCGGGAATCGTATAGCGCTGATTCATATAACGAAGTGCTGCTGCTAATTCTCCGTCTGCACCACCATACTGCTCAATTAAATACTTCGCCAACATAGGGTTACATGTACTCACCCTTACTGGATACTGGAGCTTCTTTTCATAATACCACAAAAATAATTCCTCCTAATTACTCATAATCAATTATACCTCGGCATAATTGCGTCAGAATCGGCTTTGTGCTTGCACAAAGAACTCCTAAAACATTTTTAGCTAACGTTTCATTTTCGCTACCAAAAACAATTGCTGAAAGGAGTTAGACTTGCCATGGCCAAGGTGTATCAACCCAATTAAAAGGATAATTTGAATAACTTCTCCCAAAATTCATAAGCGGACCAAATTTCTGTTCAAATCCAACCTTTAGTCGCATACTGATTTCAGTGTTTTCGTTAAATTGCTGAATAGCATCATAATCGTGGGGATGAGTATCTAAATAAAGATTTAATTCCACTATTACAAAATCAATAGCTTGTATTTCTTCAAGTAGCTTATAAAATTCGGGTGGCATCTCTTTACTCATTCTTCATCCCTCCTTTTTCAGGATTTGGATAGGGGCTAAATAATTGAGGCCATAATGTGCCAGATCTGAGAGCTTCCCTAGGGGTTTGATATTGTGGTAGCCCAGGCGGTTGAAAACCCATATATAATTGGGGCGGTGTAGAAAAACTTTTAACTCTTATAGGTGGACATGGATCGTATTGGCTAATAAAAGGCTTCCAGTATTTATATTGCGAAAACATTGTATCCTCCCTTCTTAATCCATTACATCAGTGGAGTATATGAGGTAGATAAAATTTTTATTCTGACTAGTGTTGGTATCTGATGGAAATCACCTCCCCAGAGTGCTAAGCATCTAAAATACACATAAAACAGCCCGCATTTTGAAAAACGCGAGCTGTATGTTCTATTATGCATTTTAGTTCCATTCAAGCTTTAAATAAAAATTGCACTGCAATATCTTATATAGTTACACCAAGAAAATATCCTATAGAAATAAAAATAATTACCCATACCATAGCCCCAAAACAAGCAAAAGCCAGATAAGTACTAAACTTCATCTGTGTTATTCCTGACATGTAACTTGTAACATGTCTAATACCCGGAACAAAATATCCTATAATTATTGTCCACGGTCCAAAACGATGAAACCACCGTTCAACTTTAGTAAATCGTCTATTATTGAGTCCAAACCACTTTCCATATTTTAATATTAATGGTTTCCCTAATTTATTTCCAATCGCGTAGCTAAATACCATACCAGTGGATGCACCTAAAAAGCTTAAGAAAATACTCAACAGAAAGTTTAAATGTCCATCTTGACACAAAAATCCCACAAACGTCATCAAGATCTCATCGGGAATGGGTAAGCCAATTATTCCTAAAGATAAGATTAAAAATATAGCTAGATATCCATATTGACTTATAAAACTGCTTATGAATTCCACGGATAGTTTCTCCTTTTTTTAATACAATTCGTTACCTTTATCACCAAACATCATATATTCCCCCATTTTAAGGATTAAAACACGAAGGATTATTAAAAACGGAGAGGCACTTAAGATTAAATAATTGTAATTGATTGACCTGTTAATTCTCGCATTCAATCTTCAATACCCTATGTTATCGATGTTACTAAGTTATGTAAGAATCTGGTTCATATTTATACAAAGTTCATCATCAAGATATTTATATTTATAAAAATCTTGATGATGAACCATAAATTATAATATTACTCCTTATACATTTTTGCAATTACTCTTCATAATACATCATCTACTATGGGCTAAAAAGAGGCATATTGTGGATGAAACAATTGCAATCAATTAATAAGTAAATTTTGATATTAAATCATCAAAAAATAGTAAGGAAATTTATCAACTTGCTCAATTTTTTATGTATAGGAATTTTAATTTTCAATTGTAACGAGGTTTGATTATTATTGAGTTACCAATTTATTTTTGGTGAACATAAAGATTTAAGAAAATGAATATTTTCCATTATTAGACTACCAGAAAAGGCATTTATCAAATTTTCAATGAAAACGGGGCTAGTTCATAATGAACAGCCCCGTACCATTTACCAATTATTACTATTAATAATTTGAATCTGCAATTAATCCGTTCATAATAGCAACACCAGAGCTTGCTCCAATACGAGTGGCTCCAGCCTCAATCATCTTTTTCATATCCTCTAAGCTACGTACACCGCCAGAAGCTTTTACACCTAAATCTGGACCTACTGTTTTACGCATTAAGGCAATATCTTCTGCTGTCGCGCCTCCAGTAGAAAAACCTGTTGATGTTTTCACATAGTCAGTACCTGCTGCCACAGCTAGCTCACATGCTTTTACTTTTTCTTCCTCAGTTAGAAGACAAGATTCAATAATTACTTTTACAAGTGCGCTGCCTTTTGCCGCTTCAACAACCGCAGCAATATCTGCTTGCACAAGGTCATATTTTTTATCCTTTAATGCACCGATATTGATAACCATGTCTACCTCTTTTGCACCGTTAGCAATCGCATCTTTCGCTTCGAACGCTTTAACAGCTGGCGTGTTAGCACCTAAAGGGAAGCCAATTACTGTACAAACTAAAACATCTGAGCCTTGTAAAAGCTCGCTGCTATATTTCACCCAAGTTGGATTTACACAAACAGAAGCAAAGTTAAATTGTTTTGCCTCTGCACACAATTTTTCGATTTGCTCTTTTGTAGCTTCAGCCTTTAATAATGTGTGATCAATCATACGTGCGAAATTTTGTTCCATTTTTATTAGACTCTCCTTCTATCAACAAGTTGTACGTACCTCTCCGGAATCATACCATTTTTTAACGTTGCCGTCTAATTTCTTTCCAAAATTAGATGAATTCTAATTATTTCAGAAACCCATTAAATTTGGATATCGATAGCGGGAAGCCACTTGATGTGCAAGTTTTTGCAATCTAATTGGTGTATATTTCTCAGTTCTCGGAACTCTTTAAGAAAACTAGCATAAAACAGAGTCCCCATTAGATAAACAAATTCTATTTTTTGTCTACTTAAAGGGGAGCAATCATATCGATCAATGACAAAATTTTGTTATGGTTCGCTTAAATTGCATATAGTTATAAAAACGTGTATTTCTGAAAGTTAATTTCAAAATACGCTTTTTTAAATGCCACTTTTTAATTTTCTTCAAAAATAAATAGTTCGTTGACTGTAACCTGTAAAACAGATGCTAATTTAAAAGCTAAATGTAACGTAGGATCATACTTTGCATTTTCAATAGCATTAACAGTTTGTCTTGAAACACCACAATATTTTGCAAGCTCATCTTGGGAAAGTTTTAAATGTTTGCGGATTTCTCTAATATTATTCTTCATTAGGCATACTTTCTTGAAAAGAATAATAGAGATACAAGATACACAATACATATTGTAAATAAGAAAATATACGGACTCATTCCCAGATTGATTGCTTGCCCTGTCATACTGCGGTAAATATCTAAAATAATTTCAATGACTAAAAACCCAATAACAACACTGAAAGTATAAGTCATTGCTTTGGATTTAATATAATCCTGACGTTCATCTTGTCGTTTTGCGATTGAATACAGTGTAGAAATAATAATACTCATTGAGACTACAATTAAGCATAGAAAGATAATAATAAAAATATTCATCCCACTCACTCCTACTCATATAATGTAAAAAGTATTTGACACTTTTAGTGTAATTTATTTCCAATTTAATGTCAAATATCTTTTACATTCTATAGGTGATTTATACGATAAGATTTTAATTACATACAAGAAAAAAATATCCACGTTGAAGCAATATACTTCAGCGTAGATATTTTAGTTAGTCACTTTAATAATATAATTCTATAAAGTGTTTTAAAATCAAATATGGTGTATATCACAAAAAACATTACAACATAACTTACTAAATCAATATATATTGATTTAGTATCTAACATACCGATGCCCTTTAAAATTTATTTGTCAGTTCGTCCAAAATAAAAGAGAAATCAACAAGTTCATTTATTTGCCGGCATATTATCCTTCGGTACAACAATGTCATAAATTGCCATAAATACACTAAGATTAAGAGATTCTTGATTTAATATCAAAGAAATCAGTTGAAAGTTCGATTAAATCGAACTTTCAACTGTATATTGGACTTTTCAAGTGCCCTCAATGTTTGAACGGTGTTTTTAGTCATAGTTACCCTATTTTATTTTATAGTTTCTAATACACGAACAAATTGTCCTTTAGAATGAGGATATCCAGCTTGCGTAATTTTCACTTTCACAAGCTGACCGATTAGGCTTTCAGGACCTTCAAAGACTACCTTTAAGTAATTATCAGTATACCCTGTTAAAAGCCCTGCCTCATCGCTTCCATCATGCACAAATTCTTCAGGAATTACCTCTAGCACTTGATCTTCAAAGCGAGAAGCATATTCCTTTGCTAATTGATCATTTAAAGCGATTAATCGGTGAACACGTTCGTTTTTAATGTTCTCGTCAATTTGGTCCTCCATACGCGCGGCTGGTGTACCTGTACGTGGAGAGAATGGGAATACGTGTAATTCAGAAAACTTATGATCACGAATAAAGTTATATGTTTCCATGAACTCTTCCTCAGATTCTCCTGGGAAACCTACGATTACGTCAGAAGTGACAGCCAAGTCTGGTAAAGCTTCATGTAGTTTAGTTAAGCGTTCACCGAAGAACTCCATTGTATACTTACGACGCATACGTTTTAAAACTGTATCAGAGCCAGATTGGATTGGAATGTGTAAGTGGTTAACAACGATATTTGATTCACGTAAAACTTCAATCACTTCATCTGTTAATTGACTTGCCTCAATCGAAGAAATACGTAGACGTTTTAAGCCTTTCACATTTGCCTCTAAATCACGTAGTAGCTGGGCTAAATTGTAATCTTTTAAGTCTTGTCCATAGCCACCTGTATGAATACCAGTTAGAACAATCTCAAGGTACCCCGCATCCACTAATTGTTGGGCTTGATTCAATACTTCTTGAGGGTCTCGAGAGCGCATTAACCCACGTGCCCATGGAATAATACAAAACGTACAGAAGTTATTACAGCCTTCTTGTATTTTTAAAGATGCGCGTGTACGGTCTGTAAATGCAGGAACGTCTAATTCCTCATACACACGATTTTTCATAATGTTGCGTACAGCATTAATTGGTTGGCGTTCAGTAAGATATTGATCTATGTAGCCAAGTAATTTTGTACGATCCTGTGTTCCTACTACAATGTCAACACCAGGAATCGCCATAATTTCTGCTGGAGAGGTTTGAGCGTAACATCCTGTAACACAAATAACAGCGTCTGGGTTTTGACGAATAGCTCGACGGATAACCTGACGTGATTTTTTATCCCCTGTATTTGTTACTGTACATGTATTAATGACATAAACGTCTGCTTGACGATCAAACTCCGTACGTTCATAGCCATCTTCTTTAAATAACTGCCAAATTGCTTCTGTTTCATAATGATTTACTTTACAACCTAATGTATATAGAGCTAGGGTTTTAGGAAGCGTTTCACTCATAATATATTTCATCCTTTCAAGATTGCATTACATTTTGTTTCTTAACTTTTAATTATTATTTGATGTCCATAATTTAGATACGTGAACTATAATAACACAAACCTTTTGAAATCAGTACTTTTAAGATACTTTTTTGTGACTGACCAGGTTCTATTCATGGAAAAAGGCACTCATTGTTAAAAAATGAGTGCCTTTCTTTCATCTCTCCAAATCTCAAATATTACTTGCATAACCTATTTTTTATAAATAGATGGAAATTGTATATAAATAATGGTAATATTTTCCATGGATGGTAATTCCATTTTTTTTAAAAAAACCATTCGTAATATTTTGTAAAAGAATGGGGGTCTTTAATGAAAAAAACTATCTTAATTAGAATATTGGCATTTATAGCCGTATTACTAATACTTTTTTCAGATGGGATACAATCTCATGATTTTCTTTATCTTTTAATTGTCGTTTTTTTCATTGGTGTTCCGTGGTACAAGTTTTTCAAAAAATAAATTTAAGATTCAGGAGGAATTGTACATGAAGAAAAAGTTAATATTTTTGGTAATGGTTATGTTTTTAGCATTGCAACCCCTATCTGTAAATTTAGATCGAGCTATTGCTAAAGAAAAAGGTGAGAACAATGATTGTAATAGCTGTTCACAAAAATTACCTTTACAAATGGAACAAGCAGGTTTTTTAAAAAATAATTTAGTAATAAACGATGTAAAAGAAGATTTAGATATAGCGGAGAATTTTAATCATAGTGAGTACAATAAAGATGATTTCGATTGGAAAAATATTGAGTTCATGGATTTCGGCAAGGATAAAGATGGTTTAATGATTCCTTATAAGCAGAACAATGAAAACTTTGATATTCGTTTATTAACTGCTTATGATAAAACAACTGGTGAAATTAGTGATGATTTTATTATTATGAAATCAGTTCTTGATATCGAAAATAATGAAATTGAAGTTACCTACTCAACATTAAATGATGAAAAAGTGGTTGGCATGACTCTTGATGTAGGCACAAATGAAGTTATTGACAGAAAAATATATAACGAAGTATCTCCAACTGATAGTGGTCAAGCAGGGTATTGGAGCGATACTTGGGATTGTTTAAAAAATGCTTGGAAAAATGCTCCTGAACTTACGAAAGAATTATGTTCTGCTGCTTGTCTCTCTGTAATATTTGGCGGAAATATTGTAGGTATAGTTACTTGCGCTAGTTGCTTAGGCGCTCAAGCTATGGTATGCCTTATTCACTAACAATTAAATAAATATTAATTATCTTCCCCTCCATATATTTAGGAGGGGATTTTTATAAATAAACAAATAGAAACCAACAGTCGATTCTTTACTTTGCTTAACACCATGGCTGTGAATATCTGTATAAAATAGATTAGCAGATCCAAATTTTACTTGAATCGGCTTTCTCATTTGAAGAATGGTCAACCTAGAGTATGGAAACTCACGATTTTTGGTCGCTCGTTACTCATAATATATATCATCCTTTCAAGAGTACACTACAATAAATTAAATTATCAACGTGTCTTATAATAGCACAAATAAATATAATGAGCCTAGCTTTTTGGCTAGGCTTATTTTTTTGTATAAAAATACAGGTACCAAAATATTGGGTACCTGCTTAATAATTGTTTGTTCCAATAAACCAAAAACGGCTATTTTATCCTTTTGCTTGATTTATTCAAAATGAGGCACCTGCTATTCCCTTTCAAAACTCTAAATCAATTATGCCTCGGCATAATTGCGTCTGAAATCGGCTTTGTGCTTAGGCCTGCAGATGTTTTTGCGCGAAATCGTAGTGCTAACGTAGCGGCAGCAACGTGTTTTTGTCTGTCAACAACATGAGAGCCGACACGATGTCGATCATTTCGGTAATGCCACAGGACGTGGCGTTTTTACCGCTGACGCTTCACTTTCGCTACCAAAACACTTGTAACTGCCGTTTCACTTACGTTACATAAAACACTTGTAACTGCCGTTTCACTTACGTTACATAAAACACTTGTAACTGCCGTTTCACTTACGTTACATAAAACATTTGTAACTGCCGTTTCACTTACGTTACATAAAACATTTGTAACTGCCGTTTCACTTACGTTACATAAAACAATTGCTGAAAGAAGTTTAAATCCTCTGGGTAAATACTAAAATATTTAGAATCAATTGCTTTGAACATATTTTGATGAATAAACCGTTTTTTATTGTGTTTTCTGTAGATTTAATTTTGTTAATAAACACCGTTACACAACCCTCTAGCTTCCCCAATTACACTCGTGTAAGAGCGAAAAGGCAGTTAAAAATTAGATTCAACCTAACTTTCAACTGCCTACTCAAATATTGGATTTTTATTAGTGCTCATTAAATATTCCATGGTTGTTTTTCCAAATACATTCTTCTACAGGGAACTGCCTTTATTTGTTCTGCTCCTCTAAATACTAGCGTTTATCAAGGACTCATAGGAGGAGTAAGTCCTAAAAGATTAGGAGTTACTACACTAGTGCCAGTTCCAAGGCGTACTTGTTGAACTTGCAGTACTTTTACAGTAAGCTCCAGCACAATTTTTTCACGCAATGTGCTGAAAGTACCTTCTGGTGCTGCCATTTTTGGTGAGAAATCAAGTTCAAAGAAGTTTGCAGCTACTAATTCGCCAAATGGTTGTTCATTGTATTTAACGAGATTTTGGAAGAAAGCCTTATCCAATCGAGCATCCATTTGCGTTTTTTCATTAAGGAAGTTCGCTTCGGCAAACTCGGAAATCCCTAAAATTGGAGTAGTACCTCCAGGTGTTTGTGGGAAAGTAAGGTCTGTAAAACCAGAAAACTGAACATCAGCAATTCTATCTCTAAGTGCACCATTACATGCTGATGAAGCATATTCTATATTTTTGCGAATATGTCCCGCTACAAATAATTTAGCTCTTGTTACTCTAAAAAAGTCAGTGCCGTCAATACGTGCAAAAGCAACCGGTACTAATTTAACTTGATTTAAGAATACATTTTTTTTCACTCTTTTGATTTCAGTTGCTGCAGGAGTGAGCGTAATATCCGACTCCACAACAATTTGAAGTGTTGGTTCTGCTAGTACAACTGGAACTTTAATAGTTGGAGCCGTTACCGGTGTAGCGACTAGTGGAGTAATTTCGCTAGTTAATGGGATTTGTTCAGTTGATGCCACCGGACAAGGTTCAACATGACCAACTTGACTATCTAATTGATTATCTAATTTTTCGCTCAAAAAATTCCCTCTTTTCATTTTTTTTATGAGAGATCTCATAACGCTAGAATATGTAGCGATTTAATCTTTTTTTGGACGTATATACCGTTTCTTTAAAAAGGGACTTTTGAGCAAAGAGATAAGCTTCAATTATCTTCTATATCCTTGGCACTCGAATTTTCTGTACTTGTAGCATATGGATGATTAATTCTAATACTATGTTTTGACACAATTGATTTGAATGAACTAATGACTCATTTTGTGCAGGTACTACATTCCTTGTGTGAGATGAGGTATACTCTATATTCTGTTGAATGTAACCTTCAATAAATAAACTCCCCTTTAATGCTGTACATGTCCCATTACCTAATGATTGGGAAAACTGATTAGATACGAATCTACAATTTGTTAATACTACTTCATTTGAAATATCTATAACTCCCACAATTCCTTTTTCAAATACAATATTTTCTTCAAGGCATATTTCTATTTTATATTCCCCTACTACAATTGGAACTCTAATGTGCATAAAATCATCGGAACTGTAAGAGTGATTATTTATTTCTCCTTTTTTAGTTGATTGTGTATTATGTAAGGGAACTACAACTGATTTAGACGGATTACTCTTCTGATTATTTTTATCATAAGTATCAGTTCTCATTAAAAATATAATTTCATTCATTTTTGAGTGAACCAAACGACAATCAGGCTGTTCAGGATAATCCATTGTAGTATTAAATAGTTTGGTTTCAAATTGAGGAGTGAGATGATTGTTTAGATCAAGAAAATCAAATGTATTTTTAACAATCTCACCACAGATAGGAGCATGAAGAAAATCATCAATTTCCACGTGAGTAGAAATTGGGATTTTTTTAGTTATAGTATATATTTCTCCTTGAACTGATTCAGTGGATGCACTACCATGACCTGCAGGATTGTTTTTCTCCATCTCTTCTGTATTAATAGTACTCATAATTTTATCCTCCCCGTCGGATTCAGAAGGACTTAAAAATTCACGATTAGAGTCTAGTTGAGATGCAAAATCTTGTTCTTCCACAGGATTGGTTTTGTCTGCCTCTTCTATATCAAGCGAATCATTCATTTCATTCTTAACATCAATTTCAGAAGGAATAAGTAACTCACGATTGGAATCTAGATGTGCTGCAAGTTCCTGTTCCTCTACAGGATTGATTTTATCCGCCTCTTCTGTATCAAGGAAATCATTCACTTCATCCTCTACATCAATTTCAGGAGGAATAAGTAACTCACGATTGGAATCTAGATGTGCTGTAAGTTCCTGTTTCTCTACAGGATTGATTTCTTCCGCTTCTTCTATATCAAGGAGAACATTTATTTCACCCTCAACATCAATTTCAGGAGGAATGAGTAACTCACGATTGGAATCTAGATGCTCTATAAGTTCCCGTTCCTCTAAAGGATTGATTTCCTCCACTTCTTCTATATCAAGGAAATCATTCATTTCATTCTCAACATCAATTTCAGGAGGAATGAGTAACTCGTGATTAGAATCTAGATGCGCTGCAAGTTCGTGTTCCTCTGCAAGGCTGTTGGTTTCATCTTCTTTTTCTATATCAAGAGGATTATTCACAAAATTTTCAAATGTAGAATTTATTTGAGATGCATGATCTATTTTTTTTGTGGATTTAATTTGATAATTAAAATTGATGAAAACTTTTTGCTTGGAACTTATTTCCTTCATCTCTCTAAAGTTAATCCATGGAGTTTTCATTAGTTCACTCCTAAATAATGTTTTGACAAATAAAGTGCAACAGTTAATCCGTAAAAATTCCTACGCATTTTTTCAGCCAAGATGTCTTTTTGGTCGATTTATTTTTTATGATAAGATTTTGTGAGTTCTTCTAAAGAAACTTGTTCAAAATCCGTTTTCTTCTGGAAATACTTACGAAGTAAACCGTTTTTCATTTTTATATTTCCACTTACCTTGATGAATAGATTGGTTAAAAAAATAGCGATTTTCATTTTCCTTTTCTAATATCTGATAACAGCTAATTTAAACGACATCATTATAAGCTATTTTTTTGATCTAAGTGTTGCACTTATAATTACAATCCATTTTATGCATTACTTTTACTTTTGTCACCGAGCACATTCAAAAATCTTAGTAGCAATTGAGAAACTATTGCGTTTGAGAGACGATTACTTAGTAAACACTAAAATTTTATCTTTACATTATTTTCTTCAACTAGATTATTTTGAGAGCACCTATTAGTGCATTTATGATCGATATTATTATAGAAAAAAGGCAGTTGAAAATTCGATTTAATCAAACTTTCAACTGGCAACTCAAATATTGGATTTTTTTCTGCACCCTCGAATGTCTTTTTCTATCTAATTTGCTCCTCTAAAAATTAGAGATTAACAAGGATTAGTAGGATGGATAACAGGAGGATCTATAGCAGGACTAACTGGAGGAGTAAGTCCTGTAAGAACAGGAGTTATTACAGTGCTACCAGCTCCAAGGCGCACTTGTTGAACTTGCAGTACTTTTACAGTTAATTCAAGCACGATTTTTTCACGTAATGTGTCGAAAGTGCCTTCTGGATCTGCCATAACGGGTGAAAAATCAAGTTCAAAGAAGTTTGCAGCTACTAATTCGCCAAATGGTTGTTCATTGTATTTAACGAGATTTTGGAAGAAAGCCTTATCCAATCGAGCATCCATTTGCGTAGTTTCATTAAGGAAGTTCGCTTCGGCAAACTCAGAAATTCCTAAGATCGGAGTAGGACCTCCTGTTGTTTGTGGGAAAGTAAGGTCTGTAAAACCAGAAAAGTCAACATCGGCAATTCTATCTTGGAGTGCCCCGTTACATGCTGCTGAAGCATATTCAATATTTTTGCGAATATGTCCCGCTACAAATAATTTAGCTCTTGTTACTCTAAAAAAGTCAGTGCCAGCAATACGTGCAAAGGCAACCGGTACTAGTTTCACTTGATTTAGGAATACATTTTTTTTCACTCTTTTAATTTCAGTTGCTGCAGGACTAAGCGTAATATCCGCCTCCACAGCAATTTGAAGTGTTGGTTCAGCAAGTACAACTGGAATTTTAATAGTTGGAGCCGTAACCGGTGTAACGACTACTGGAGTAACTTCACTAGTTAATGGGATTTGTTCAGTTGACGTTACTGGACAAGGATCGACTTGACTAACTTGATTATTTGATTGATCACTCAAAAAATTCCCTCTTTTCATTTTATAGTATTAGAGCGCTCTCCATATAGAATATGTAATAATTAAATCTATGAATGGACGTGTATACTAGTTTTTTTACCGATATTAATAATTATTGAGCCGAGAGATAAGAATGAACACAAAATGCCAGGTACTTACCATTTTAGGCACCCGGTCTAATTGTTTATATCACTTAAAAATAATTAATTATTTATTTTTTCAAAGCTTTCCAATACTTAGTCCTTACCTGAACGCTGAGGACAGTTAGATAACTGAATTACTCGCTTATCTTTTCCTTTTTTACGCTTTTACTTATTTTCTCGTAAGTGTAAAATACCGAATCCAAAACGAATACACGAAACTAATATTGAAATTGCAATTGGTATTTTACCTATTTCCGGTAAACAAAAAGAGGTTGCTAGGTAAAACATGGAGTATAAAATATTTTCGCAATCTTTAAAACCTTCTTTTAGCGGTAGAATGCCAATTAATCTTAAATGATTTAGTTGTAAATACCACATGAACGCTAATTTTATTGGTGCTGCCTTATTTAAAATGGAAAGTTCACATCATTTTGATGCGATTTATCCCACTCTTATTGTGCAACTTCACGATGAGTCCTGTTAATTACAATGACATAGAGACGATTCAAAGTTTTTTGAATCGTCTCTTATTATTAGGATTACGAATATAAGCAGTTATTAAGGATTATGGATTTCCACCTGTTCAAACCTTGCCATGACTGCATTTATAATGACGTTTACTCTTGCACAGCTAAGTGTGTGAAAAGCCTCTTTTGCCAAGTATCAATTATGCCTCGGCATAATTGCCGCTGACGCTACGCTTTCGCGCAGATAAACAATGCGTCCGGAATCGGCTTTGTGCTTAGGCCTGCGTGATGCAGGTCAGTTAGCCGTTATCGCATGGATGCGATGATTTTAGGCTAACATCCTCTAAGGATTCCTTTCCGATTCCGTGACATCCGCCGGAGGCTTTGGGCCAACGTGATGTTGGTCACTCAGTCGTTGCCACAGGACGTGGCGTTCTTAGACTGAGTTCCTCTATTTCAGCGGATGTTTGGACACCCGCTGAAAAGTGACTTAGAACCGCATTCATCTCTCCACCTATAGAGGTGGGAGACTTCCTGAAAGAAGTTAAAAGCTATTTCATTCAAATTCATAAGATATTGCAGACAGCGCATAAAGTGGCGCTGTTTCTGCTCGTAAAATTCGGGGGCCTAAAGACATCGTTTGGGCACCTGCTTGAAGCAAGGCATCCGCTTCTTTTCGTGCAATGCCGCCTTCTGGTCCAAAGATAATAAGAATTGATTTCGACTTCTTGTCATACACGTTTTTTAGCTTTTCCGCAAACCTTGTGCGTTTTTCTGCTTTCGCATCCTCTTCATCTGCTATAAAAACGACGTCGAAATTGCTTACTCGGTCTACTAGCTGTTTAAAAGAGATTGGTTCATAAATTTCTGGAATATGTGTACGATGGGATTGCTCAGCTGCTTCTTTTGCAATTTTTTGTAGACGCTCTTGCTTTTTGGCACCCTTCTTTTTATCCCATTTAACGATAGAACGCTCCGCTTCAAAAGGCAACAGGGCAAACATTCCGAGCTCTGTTGCCTTTTGTGTAATAAGTTCTAGTTTATCGCCTTTCGGCAAACCACATGCTACTGTTACATGAACAGGTAACTCTGGAGATGGAACAATTTCACCCGTAGTTTGAACGTGTACCTCATCTCCTTCAAAGGCTGCAATTTCACAGATATGGGCGGTATTTTGTGCAACTACAACGATTTTGTCGCCCTCTTTCATACGCATCACTTTTTCAATATGTCGCGCATCCTCTCCGCTAATACGTGCTTCTTCTATGGTCGTCTCAATAAAATAACGTTGCATGTTACCATACTCCTTTATAGCAAGAAGAGAAAACGCCAAATCGCAAGCACTCGGCTCACGATTTGGCGCTTCCTCAGTCCACTTATTGTGGTCGACGGGCAATGATAGCTACCCAATCTTCCATTAGTAATACTTCTTCGATTACAAAGCCTGAAGCTTCTAGTGCTACTTTTACATCATCACGTTTTGCGGCAATGATGCCTGAAGTGACATATAATCCACCAGGTTTAACAATTGAAAATGCATCGTCAGTAAAGGACATAATAATTTCTGCTAAAATATTAGCTACAACGACATCAGCTGGTTCCTTTACAGTATCCAATAAGTTCCCATGGAAAACAGAGACTTTATCATCCACTTTATTTAACACAACATTTTCTTGTGCTGAACGTACAGCTACTTCGTCCAAATCAAGTGCATGTACGTTCTTAGCTCCTAGTAAGGCTGCACCAATGGATAGAACGCCTGAGCCCGTTCCGATATCGATAACCATATCTTCCTCTTTTATAACCTTCTCAAGCCCCTGCAAACACATAACAGTTGTAGGGTGTGTTCCTGTACCAAAAGCCATACCAGGGTCTAATTCAATAATTAGCTCATCTGTTGATACTGGTACATATTCTTCCCATGTTGGTACAATTGTAAAGCGTTCAGAAATTTTTACAGGATGATAGTATTGCTTCCATGCTGTTGCCCAGTCTTCCTCGTTAACTTCCACAATTGATACAACATTTTCACCAATATCGATGTTGAAGTTCGTTAGATTTGTTATAGCCGCCTTAATTTCTTCGACTGTTTCATTTAAAAAACTAGACTCCGATAAGTAAGCCTTAACAATAACACCATCTTTCGGAAAATCCGCTTCATTTAGCGCATAAATTTCACCATACTGATCTTCTCGTGGCTTCGCAAATTCTGCAGAATCCTCAATAACCACACCACTTGCCCCTGCTTCATGCAAAATATTCGAAATTGCCTCTACCGCTTCATTTTTTGTATGAATGGATAATTCTGACCACTTCACGTAGCTCTTCAGCTCCTCTAATTATTCACCTTGGAATTTTTTCTTAATTTTATCGAATAGTGTGCTTCCTTGCTCTTCAGGAATATCACCACTTATTTCCGCAAATTCACGTAGTAATTGCTTTTGTTTTTCTGTTAATTTTTCTGGTGTGATAACTTTTACTGTTACATATTGATTCCCTGTGCCATAGCCATGTACGTTTTTGACACCTTTGTCTTTTAAACGGAATTGTGCACCTGACTGTGTTCCCGCTGGAATACGTAGTTTTACTTTCCCATGAACAGTCGGAACTTCAATTTCATCACCAAGAGCTGCTTGTGGGAATGTCAGTTTTAGTTCGAAATAAATATCATCGCCATCACGCTCAAACTCTTTATGTCCTTGAACGCGGAACATAATATATAAATCTCCCGCAGGTCCTCCATTTATACCTGGCTCACCTTGACCAGACACACGAATTTGCTGACCATCGTCAACACCTGCTGGAATGTTAACTTTGATTTTCTTACGTTGTTGAACTTTTCCTTCACCACGACAAGTAGAACATTTTTCTTTAATGATTTTACCTGCACCTTGACACGTAGAACAAGTACGACGATTCATCATACGGCCAAATGGTGTATCTACTGCCTGATTTACTTGACCAGCACCGCTACATGTTGAACATGTCTCAGGATTAGTACCTGGTTTTGCACCTGAACCTTGGCAAGTATCACATACTTCATCTGTAGGAATTTCGATGTCTGTTTCTTTCCCGAAAATTGCTTCCTCAAATGTAATATTCATACGATATTGAAGGTCATCACCTTTGCGTGGTGCATTCGGGTCCTGACGACGACCGCCACCGCCAAAGAATGAGCTGAAAATATCCTCGAAGCCGCCAAAGCCGCCACCTCCGAAGCCACCACCAAAGCCTGCATTTGGATCCTCGTGGCCAAATTGATCATAGCGTGCTTTTTTCTGATCGTCACTTAATACTTCATAAGCTTCAGCGATTTCTTTGAATTTTTCATCTGCACCCGGCTCTTTATTAAGGTCAGGATGGTATTGCTTTGATAATTTACGGTATGCTTTTTTAATTTCATCTTTAGAAGCCGACTTCGTTAAACCAAGCACCTCGTAGTAATCGCGTTTCTCCATGATTCACACTCCGCTCTTTTTGCATAAAATCTATTGTATCACGCAGTTAAAAAAACTGCCTCTATTTTATTATTAATTATTCATTAAAATTGTTGCACCATATGTTTTTTCACTTTTCTCGAATATAACCTAAAGTCGATAAGTCGATTAAATGTCGTAGGATATAGCAGTAAATAAAGAGAAAAGCCAAAGCCGCAAGCGGTCTTTGGCTTCTTCACTTAACTGTGTTACTTCTATTATTTATCGTCTTTTACTTCTTCAAAGTCAGCGTCTACGATGTCGTCTTTTTTACCATCGCCAGCTTCTGCACCTGCTTCGCCACCTTGAGCTGCTTGAGCAGCTGCTGCAGCTTGTTCATATACTTTCATTACTAGTGGCTGTAATACGCCATCTAGTTTTTCTTTAGCAGATTTTATGCCTTCTAATTCGCCAGCTTCAAGCGCTTTTTTCAGTTCATCACGAGCATCTTCTACAGATTTTTTCTCGTCTTCTGTAATTTGTTCGCCTAAATCAGCAATTGTTTTGTCAACTTGGAACACTAATTGGTCAGCTTCGTTGCGAAGATCTGCTTCCTCTTTACGTTTAGTATCCGCCTCAGCATTTGCCTCAGCATCTTTCACCATACGTTCGATTTCTTCCTCAGATAAACCAGAGTCAGATTGGATAACTATTGTTTGTTCTTTGTTTGTACCAAGGTCTTTCGCTTTAACAGATACGATACCATTTTTATCAATATCGAATGTTACTTCGATTTGTGGTACACCACGTGGCGCTGGCGGAATATCCGATAATTGGAAGCGACCTAATGTTTTGTTGTCTGCTGCCATTGAGCGTTCACCTTGTAGTACGTGAATATCTACTGCCGGTTGGTTGTCAGCTGCAGTTGAGAATACTTGTGATTTAGATGTTGGGATCGTAGTGTTACGGTCGATTAATTTTGTGAATACGCCACCCATAGTTTCGATACCTAAAGAAAGTGGAGTTACGTCAAGTAAAACTACGTCTTTTACATCACCAGTTAATACGCCACCTTGAACAGCAGCACCCATTGCTACTACTTCATCAGGGTTTACTCCGCGGTGTGGCTCTTTAGCAGTTTCTTTACGTACAGCTTCTTGTACAGCTGGGATACGAGTAGAACCACCAACTAAGATTACTTGGTCAATTTCAGATGTTGAAAGACCTGCATCAGATAATGCTTGACGTACTGGACCTACTGTACGGTTTACTAATGGTAATGTAATTTCGTCAAATTTTGCACGAGTTAAAGAAATTTCTAAGTGTAATGGACCCGCTTCACCAGCAGTGATGAATGGTAAAGAAATTTGAGTAGATATTACACCTGATAAGTCTTTTTTCGCTTTTTCAGCTGCATCTTTTAGACGTTGCATAGCCATTTTATCTTTTGAAAGGTCAATGCCGTTTTCTTTTTTGAATTCTGCTACAAGATACTCGATGATAGCGTCGTCGAAATCGTCCCCACCTAGTTTGTTATCACCAGCTGTTGCTAATACTTCAAATACACCGTCACCTAATTCAAGAATAGATACGTCAAATGTACCGCCACCAAGGTCAAATACTAATACTTTTTGATCTGTATCTTGTTTGTCTAAACCATAAGCAAGTGCAGCAGCTGTTGGTTCGTTGATAATACGCTCTACTTCTAAACCAGCGATTTTACCAGCATCTTTTGTAGCTTGACGTTGAGCATCGTTGAAGTAAGCTGGTACAGTAATAACTGCTTTTGTTACTTTTTCACCTAAGTAGTCTTCAGCATAACCTTTTAAGTATTGAAGAATCATTGCAGAAACTTCTTGTGGCGTATATTCTTTATCTTCCACTTGAACTTTTTCAGATGTACCCATTTTAGATTTAATAGAAATAATTGTGTTAGGATTTGTTACTGATTGACGTTTCGCTACTTCACCAACTTGACGTTCGCCGCCTTTAAACGCAACAACAGATGGTGTTGTACGGTTACCTTCTGGGTTTGGAATTACTTTTGGTTCTCCGCCTTCAAGTACAGAGACACATGAGTTTGTTGTTCCTAAGTCAATACCGATAATTTTGCTCATAAAAATTTCCTCCTATTATTGAAACGCAAATGATGCGTTTTCTAACTAATTGTAATTAACTAAATAGTACTAAGTCTATTCGTTCACAGATACCATTGTTGGGCGTAATACGCGATCCTTTAACATATAACCTTTTTGAAGCTCGCGTAAAACAACACCCGTCTCTTTTTCACTATCTTGCTCTTGCATGACAGCTTGGTGAACATTTGGATCAAATTGCTCACCTTCAGCTTTAATAATTTGTAAGCCTTCCTTCTCAGTAGCTTCTAACAGAGAACGGTACACCATTTCAATACCTTTTATGATAGAAGCATTTTCTTCTGAAGTTGCTTCAACTTGTAGAGCACGCTCAAAATTATCGATTACTGGTAGTAAATCAGACAGTAAGCTTTGAGCACGATACTTTTCAGATGCCTCACGATCAAGTTGATTACGACGGCGAATATTATCGAAGTCAGCACGTAAGCGTAGATGACGATTTTCCTCGTCGGCTAGCTTTGCTTGTAACTCAGCTAGCTTTGCTTCGTACTTTTCTTCGATCGTTAATTCAGCTTCTTGTTCGTCTACTTTTATTTCTGTTTCTTCTACTACATTTTCAGCTTGTACATCTTTTTCTTCTTGTACAAGGTCTTTGTTTTCAGTTGTTTCCGTCACTTGAAATCCTCCTCATTATCAATCACTACGATTCTTCGTAAAGGCTTGTGTTAAATCCATGCGCATTACATCTAGTAAAGCAACAACACGCTTATAATCCATTCGTGTTGGACCAATAATTGCTATAGCCCCTTGTTGTTCTTCACCAATAGAATAAGTGGTCGTAATGACACTACAGTTTTCCATTTCTAGTTGTTTATTTTCCGAACCTATACGAATATGAATGCCCGATTCATTGGGTTGGAAGAGCGACTGCACTTGGCTAGTCGTTTCCATTAAGTCCAAAATCATACGGACTTTATTTAAATCGTGGAATTCCGGTTGGTTGAACATATTTGTTTTACCACCATAGAAAATTTTACTTTCCGAATTATGCATCGTCGCTGTAACGAGAGCGTGAATATAATCATCCGCTGATCGAACATGCTGCTGTAATACTGTGAGCACTTCAGCTTCGAGTTTTTTATGAATATCCTCTAATGACACACCAACTAGACGTTCATTCAAGATATTAACCATTTTCTCTAAATCAGAAGCGGTAAAATTAGGAGGTAAACTAAACATGCGATTTTCAACATGTCCGTTATTCGTTACGATAATCGCTACTGCTGTATCGCTAGAAAGTGGCACAATTGAAAATCGTTTAACACGATGTCTTTGAACGTCTGGTCCTAAAAGAATCGATGTATACGATGTCAGCTCTGATAAAATATTGGCTGACTTTCGGATAATATGCTCTACTTCTACTAAACGATCATTGAAAATTGATTGGATTTGCTGAATATCCCTTGAATTAATGCCTTGTGGGTTCAACAAATGGTCTACATAAAATCTATAACCCTTTTCCGAAGGCACTCGACCAGAGGAAGTGTGCGTTTTTTCTAAGAAGCCTAATTCCTCTAAATCCGCCATTTCATTTCGAATTGTGGCTGGACTAAATGTAATCTCTTGCTTTTTTGAGATTTGGCGAGAACCTACCGGCTGTGCAAACATAATAAAGTCGTCTACAATAGCTTGCAATATTTGTAATTGCCGATTTGTTAGCATGATCATCACCTCTGTTAGCACTCAACTAAGAGGAGTGCTAATACTATTATTAAGTTATCAAATCCTACATTTTATGTCAACGATATCGCTCAATCTTCTAGTAAAAATTGTTGAAATACTTCATTCCCTACAAAACGACCTTTTCGCGTAAGACGAATTCCTATAGGATCCTGTTCCAATAGACCTTCTGAAACTAACTTTTCAACGACATGTGAGTAATGCCTATGCATCGATTCATTAAATTTTTCTTCATATATAGTGTGTGTAATTCCTTCTGTTTTACGCAAACCTAAAAACATTTGCTCTTCTCGTTTCTCTTTCTCTGTTACAACATGTTCATATACAATTGGTAGTTCCCCTGCATTTACTGTATCCATATACTTTTTCAATGGTCCATGATTTGAATAACGCACACCAGCTAAATACCCATGAGCACCAGCACCAAAGCCTGCATATTCATCGTTTTCCCAGTATATTTTATTATGTTTAGAACTGAAACCAGATTGAGCAAAGTTGCTAATTTCGTATTGTTGAAGTCCATGTGCCTCCATTTGGTTCATTAACACATCGTACATATCGGCTTCAAGATCTTCAGTAGGTAAATGAAGCTTACCTTTTGTGTATTGATTATAAAAAATCGTTTTTGGCTCCACGATTAATGAATAAGCAGAATAATGTGGTAAATCAAGCGCGAATGCTTTTTCTAAAGTATCCTTCCATTGTGCCATCGTCTGACCCGGTAAACCATACATTAAATCCAAACTAATATTTCTGAAACCTACCTTTTTCGCCAAGGCAATTGTTTCATAGACGTGATTGTTGCTATGTGTACGGCCAATTTTCTTTAACAACTCTTGATCAAAGGATTGTACACCCATACTTAAGCGATTAACACCACCATCAAATAATGCCTGCATTTTTGCTTCTGATAGCTCGTCCGGATTGGCCTCTGATGTAAATTCTGTCACACTGTCCATTGGAATATACGTGCGAATAAGCTTAAGAAGTCTCTCTATTTGTTGAGGCGATAAGGCTGTTGGTGTACCACCACCAAGAAATATCGTTTCGATTTGTTTAAAACTCTCGGGATACTTTTTTGTCGCAAGCTCCATCTCCTTGCCAAGCATTTCTATATATTCATCTACTGGTTGATTTTTAAAATAAAATTTATTGAAATCGCAATAGTTACAAATTTGATGACAAAAAGGAATATGAATGTAAACACCCCGTGCCATAGCTATCCCTTCTTTCTCGTAAGTCTTTTTCATTTCCTCATTATAAACAATTGAGGCAGGGAACGCCATGAATCGAATTAGTAAAATAACTAAATCAAAACTATTTTGCATTAACATTATTTATCTATGTTATTATCTGAAAATTCGAATTTTTGTGTTATGCTAATTAAAAGTAAGAAATGGAGTGATCATGATAGACATAATTTTAAAGCAACAACAGCAACAGAAAATGATGATGACACCTCAATTACAGCAATCTATTGAATTATTACAATATACAACACTTGAACTAGAGCAATTTTTGTATGAGCAGCAATTAGAGAATCCGTTAATCGACTTTCAACCACCATCATTTCAAGAACGTATTTTCGGAAATTCTCATTCTCCCTTTCGAACAACTGACAATGATTTATATACAAAAATTGCAGAACCAAACTACCGGGAGGAATTGTTACAACTAGCTACACTCACTTTTGCAAGTAATGATTTACAAATTGTCCAGTTTCTTATTGAACAGTTAGATAACAAGGGCTATTCTCCAGCACACCTTTCTAATGTTGCAGATGAACAACATTATTATGGTATTCAGCTTTTACAACAAATCGGTCCAGCGGGAATTGGTGCGCGTAATTTGCAAGAATGTCTTTTGTTACAAATCGAAGAGAATGATTACGATTTACAGCAGCTCATTCAAAAAGGACTGTACCTACTGGCTGAACGTAAATTTCCTGAATTGATGAAATCTCTTAAACTTTCTAAGGAACAGTTATTAGCACTAATTAATCAGCTTCAGCAACTAACACCAATACCTTGCACTTTGAACTCAGTAGATAACATCGAGTATGTTACACCAGATATTGTCGTTGTTATCGAAGATGGGGCATTACAATTCAGCTTAAATGATCGCTCACTGCCATCTATTCAGCTTCATGATAGCTATAAAAATGTCACATCTTTACTACCTATAGTTGAACAAGCATACGTAAAACAGCAATATAAGCATTATGAGTGGCTCGTCCATAGCCTAGAGCGACGCCGTCAAACAATTATTCGTATCATGTCAGTGGTCCTACAGCACCAACAACAATTTTTCTACCAGGGGCTATCTTATTTAAAACCTTTATCTCTAAGAGATGTCGCAACACAAATCGACATGCACGAGTCAACAGTAAGCCGAGCAATTCGGAATAAAATAATACTGACACCTGTTGGAACGTATTTATGGAAGGATCTATTTTCTTCTAAAATTGAAAGCACTCAAACAGAGCATTCTCAAACTTCAATTTTAGAATTAATTAAAAATATAATTACCTTGGAAAATAAACAAAAGCCTTTATCTGATCAAAAGATTGCTGAAAGCCTAGCCAGCTCTTTTCAAATCAATTTGGCTAGGCGTACTATTAGCAAATATCGGGAAGAGTTAGGAATACCAGCAGCAAACAAAAGAAAGGAATTATAAATTTTGCATCCAATCAATATGATTATTCTTACATGAAAAACGATTTCTCTATACTAATGTGGTTTTGGCTATACTCCCATTCGCGAGAAAAAACAGGCTTATAAACTTCTTAAAAGCCAAAAATAGTATGCTAGAAGGAATCTTCAAGCATACTATTTTCTCTTTTGGGATAGCCCATATCTTGTCTTATCCAATAGTTAAAATATCGTTACTACTTAATAAATAATGAGCAAGTGCTTCGGTCTCTTCACCAATGGCCTTATCACCTTCTAACGGTGGACAGAATGAACGTACTATTTCTAAAAATTTTCGTGTTATTGGGGCTAATTGATGCTCTGCTTTTTCTAAAAAAATTGCTTGAGAGGCAGCAATTAACTCAATGGCAAGCACTCGCGCACTATTATGCACAATTTGTCGTGCTTGCCTTGCCGCAGTGGTTCCCATACTTACATGATCCTCTTGATTACCTGAAGTCGGGATAGAATCCACACTTGACGGATGGGCAAGGACTTTGTTTTCAGAAACGAGCGATGCTGCAACATATTGAACAACCATTAATCCACATTCAAGGCCTGGATCTGTTGCTAAAAACGGAGATAATCCACTTAATTGCGGATTCACTAAGCGCTCCGTTCTACGTTCTGAAATATTCGCCCATTCTGCTACACCTACCTTTAAAAAATCCATGGCAAGTGCAATCGGTTGTCCATGAAAATGCCCTCCAGATACTACCTCACCATTTTCTAATACAATCGGGTTATCCGTTGTGGCATTTATCTCTGTTTGCAAGCGTTGTTCTACATAATTGAAGCATTGCCACGAAGCTCCGTGAACTTGTGGTACACAGCGCAACGAATAAGCATCTTGCATACGTATTTCTCCTTGTGTTGTTATACGCTTGCTTCCCTCCAACCACTTTCGTATCCGACCTCCAACAGTTGCTATTTCAGCATGAGGGCGTACTGCTAATAAATCTTCATCAAAGGCTGAAATGATTCCTTTTAATGCCTCCATTGTCAGACATGCTGCCATATCTGCCGCGTACCCAAGACGTTCTGCCTCATTAATTGTAATAATCCCAATACCTGTCATCGCTTGTGTTCCATTAATTAATGCAAGTCCTTCTTTAGCTTGTAATCGAACCGCCGAGAGCCCTGCAAGAGCTAATGCTTGCTGTCCTGATATGACCTCTCCTTGATACTCTGCTTTTCCTTCCCCGACAAGTACTAACGCAATATGAGCCAATGGTGCTAAATCACCACTAGCACCAACCGAACCTTGCGATGGCACAATAGGATGTACATCTTTATTGATTAACTCAATTAATAATTGAAGCGTTTCTTCGCGAATGCCCGAATAGCCTTTTGCTAAAGCATTGGCACGCAAAGCCATCATCGTGCGTACAATTGAGATTTCTAATGGCGTGCCCACTCCAACTGCATCGGCACGTAGCAAATTAAGTTGCAATAGTTCATTATCTTGTTCAGCAATTTGAACATCACTCAGTTTACCGAAGCCTGTATTTACACCATAAATAGCTTGACCCTCCGCTAACCTTTTTTCAATACGAGCGCGGCTCTTTCTAACTCGATCTAACGCACTCGGTGCTAGCGAAACATGTGCATAGCCTTTAGCAATTTTTTCAATTTGTTCTCTTGTTAATGTGTAACCATCTAGCAGAATAACTTCCATTAAAAAATTCACTCCTATGCTTTTTACTAATGTTCGATTTCTATAAAACCATTGCTGCCACAATACCAAATATAAATAATGGAATATTATAATGTACAAATGTTGGTACACATGTATCCCAAATATGGCTATGCTGTCCATCAGCATTCAAACCAGATGTAGGGCCAAGTGTACTATCTGAAGCAGGAGAGCCTGCATCGCCTAGAGCACCAGCAGTTCCAATTAGCGCAGCTGTGGCGAGCGGACTAAACCCAACTGCCGCGCATAACGGTACAAACACAACAGCTAAAATCGGTACCGTTCCAAATGATGTACCAATCCCCATTGTGACAAGTAAACCGATAAACAATAATAAAGTGGCAGTAATCAGCTTGCTTTGTCCTGTCATCCCCGTCATAGCTTCTACTAGCTCTGTAATCGCATTCGTTTCTTTTAAAATCGTCGCATAGCCCGAAGCAATTAGCATAATAAATGCGATAGCCCCCATAAGCTTCACACCATTCTGTACAACTTCTTCGCTATCTTTAAGGAAGACAACTCGACCAACAAACATAATAATAATCCCTGATAATGCCCCTAACACAAGTGAACTTAAAGATAATTGGATAGCAAGTGCTGCAAATATTGAAATGAGCGCTATCCATCCTTTGCGATCCAATTTTGCCTCTGTATTTTCTGTCTTCGGATTCACGTAATCATGGATATCTTCTTTAAATTGTTGATATTCTCTTGGTTTTTTATAAGAAATGAATACAGCAATGGCTAAGCCCACGAACATGCCAATTGCCGGAATTGCCATAGCTTTTGGAATTTGACTCTGTACCATCGCCATACCATTTGCTGTCATCTCTTGTGCGATAATCCCTTGGAATATTAAACCATATCCAATTGGGATCCATAAGTAGGGCATTTTCAAGCCAAATGTTAAGGCAGATGCCAAGGCACGACGATCTATTTTCAATTTATTAAAGAAGAATAATAGTGGTGGTACTAATATTGGGATGAACGCAATATGTACCGGGATAAGTGTGCCTGATAAACACGCGATAATTGCCAGAGTGAAAATTAAAATATATTTATTTGGTTTTTCAAATGAAAGAAGCTTTTGAATAAGAATATTAGCCAAACCTGACTGGGCAATTAGAGCAGCAAATATTCCTAACAATACATAACTTAAAGCAGTTTCTGACTGCCCTCCCATGCCACCAATAAATATAGATACTGTTTCAGTTAACGATAAATCCGCGACAAGCCCCGCTACAATTGCTGCGATTATTAATGCAAATAAAACGTGAACCCCACTTAAACTTAAAATCGACAAAACAATCACTGAGATTAAAACAGGATTCTCTAACATTACATCCCCTCTATCTTTTTTAAATTGTTTTGATTAAAATACTAGCAATAATAACGCTTCCCAATGTTACAGTCGTAAATCCACCTACTAGCATTGGTGTTAAAATTTCATTGAAGATTTTTTTCTGTTCATCATCCGTTTTGCCAATACTTCTACTTACTTCCTCACATACAATGTAATCTCCCGGAAAACCAAATGTAGCTGTTAACGCTACTGGAATACCTAAAAAATAATCAAATTTAAATAGTTTTGCCCCGATAAAACCACCTAAAAGAATACCTAGTACCCCTACGATAAGGATAGTGGCAACTGCAGGCAGCTGTTCGATAAACATATCAAATGTAATATCGTTCATCATTCCTATAACAATAAAAATGATTCCCGCCATCCCAACAGTAAAACCATTTGCCTTTTCCATTACTCGTTCAGGATAGAAATTCACTAAGCGACCAATAATACCAATTGCTAATGCCCACAAGCTATAAGGAATACCTGTCACTTTGGCTAAAGCAACCGCAATCGCACCTCCAATAAACAGCATAAACAATAACACTAAAGGCGTTCGGTATTTTTTAGGAATGATTAATTTATCATCTCCCTCTTCAAAGCTGGCATTATTGGAAGCAACAAAAGAGCCACTGTGAATTTTTTCACGAATTTTCACAGCATGTTTTCGTAACAAAAGATTCGCAACAGGAATGCCTATTAATGATTGTAGCGCCATAATAAGAGCTGGAATTGTTAGTAAACTGGCGAACCCCAACTCTTTTAATCCTTCTGAAGTAATTAAAACAGCAATAATTCCGCCATTTAAAGGGCCAGTTCCAGCAACAGCTGTTTTATAGTCAAAAAGGAAAGTAACAATTGTTAAAATTAAGAGTGAAGCAAAAGACATGCCGATTATCGCAATAATGACAGCTCTCCATTGCGAACGGATCATTTTTAACGGTATTAATGTTCCCATGTGAACTAAGATTGGTGCTGTTCCTAATACTGCTCCTACTGTTAAAAATGTCGAATTAGCAAGTAAATCCTTCGGGAAAATCCCTAGCCATAACAAGACTAAGTAGCCCATCATTGCTACAAAAAGCATTGGTACTCTTGCATTACTAATAACCGAGATAATTTCTCCCAAAGCGATTAATCCTAGAATGATCATTGTTGCAATTACTGGTTCTTGAAGCATTTTATCTCCCCCTTAAGAGTTGAGTGTTAAAGCTGTATGAACTAATATTTTCAATCCAACTTCTAATGAGTCTTCTTGGATTCCAAATTTAGGGTGATGATGCGGATAATTTAATGATTCATCCTCAAAGGCTGCACCGATCCCTATGAATACGCCAGGAACTTTCGTCAAAAACGCCGAAAAATCTTCTCCACCCATAATTGGATCAATGTGTAAAATATATTCTGGACCTAGACTTTCTCTAATAATATTTTCAATTAATGAAGTCAGTTTCTCATCGTTTACGACAGAAGAATAACCATAGTGATACTCATATTTATAATCAGCGCCATGTACTGCAGTGAAATGCTTTACTTGAGTTTCAATTTCTTTCGCAATCAACTCACGCACTTCTTGTGAAAAGGTTCTTACACTGCCTCCTAAAAACGAACGATCTGGAATAATATTTTTAGCACTCCCCGCGCTAAACTCTGTTACAGCTATGACAGCACGCTCTTTCGCGTCAACCTTCTGTGGTACAATTTGATGCAATAGATTAGTAATTTGCGCACCTATTAAAATAGGATTAATAGAATCCTGCGGTTGAGAAGAATGCCCACCCTTTCCGATAATTTCAAGATCGAACGTATCAGAATTTGCTGTAATAGGACCTGAACAAATACCTATTTTCCCTGTAGGAAGCATAGAGAATAAATGTAATCCTACGATTTGATCGACACCTTCTATAACCCCAGCTGCCACCATTTCTTTGGCTCCACCTGGAAATACCTCCTCTGCATGCTGAAAAATAAAGCGAATTTCTCCTTTTATTGCAGGTTTCAAAGTAGATAAAATCTTTGCTGCCCCTAGTAACATAGCTGTATGCCCATCATGACCGCATGCATGCATCACACCTGGCACTTTAGAAGCGAAAGGCAAGTTTGTTTCTTCCTGAATAGGTAAAGCATCCATATCTGCTCTTAAAGCTAAGCACTTTCCTGGTAAATCTCCTTTTAAAATAGCTAAAACGCTCGTCTTTGTTGGTCTAGTGACCTCTAAATTTCCAAAAGACATTAACTGGCTATAGACATATTCGGACGTAGAGTATTCCTTATACGACAATTCAGGATTTTCATGTAAATATCTTCTCCACTGTTGTACTTGCGGAACCATTTTCTCTAATTCTTTTGTAACGTTTAATGTAGTTGACATTTTTTATTCCTCCTATACTTATTGAGATTTATGTCGCTCATACCACTGTTCAATTAGCGCAGCTGTTAATCTGCCTGTGTTCACTAAGTTTTCAATACTAATACTCTCTCTGAAAGAGTGAATATTCTGAAATCCATTCCCAAGTGTAATACAAGTCAATCCATTTTCATTTAGAACATTCGTATCTGCTCCACCTAATGTTTTTGTTAAATAGGAGGATACTTGAATGTTATCTGCCGCTTCAGATACTGTTTGAACAAGTTCATCTTCCTCAGAAATATTGAATCCTAGATATTTCTCGTCAATTTTCACTTCTACAGTACCTTGGTATTTCTTAGCGGCTACCTCCATCGTCTCCTGCATATGTTTCAATTGAGCTTCTAATTTCTCTTTAGAAAAACTTCTCACCTCTCCTCCAAGTGTAACTGAGCCTGGTATAATCGATGTCAGCTCTCCACCATGAATAATGCCTATATTCGCTAGTGTTTCACTATCAATCTCACCTAATTTCATATTTAACAGCCCTTTAGCAGCAATGAGAAAAGCATTTCTTCCCTTCTCAGCATTTAACGCAATATGTGCTGCGTTTCCATTAACCGTGAACCAAATTCTGCTACTGTAAGGACCTTGCAAAATAATTTGCCCTACATCGCCACTACTATCAAAGATATAACCCTTTTTACTTTGAATTTTTTGATAATCCATATATTTTGCACCAACTAGGCCTGCTTGCTCATTTACGGTTAATATCAATTCAATCGGTCCATGTGGAATACCACTTTCAATGATGGCACGCATCGCCTCGATATAGGAGGCAAGTGCTGCACGATCATCAGCCCCTAAAATCGTAGTACCATCTGAGTAAATGACCCCATCCTTTATAATTGGCTTGAGATCCTCCGTCGGTAATACTGTATCCATATGAGTAGAAAAGAATAGAGGTGGAATGGTGTCATCCGTTCCTTTATGCCAGGCTATTAAATTCCCTACTTCTCCATTGAAATTTTTATGTGCTTCATCAAACGTTAATTGAAAATCTAACTTCGTTAATTCATCCTTTAAAAATGCTGCAACTAGACTTTCCTTGCTACTCGGACCATTTATTTTTGCCATTTCTAAAAATAACTTAACTAATCTTTCCTCATTCACTTTTTCTGCTGCCCTTGACGTAAAGTTAACGTTCAATCTTACCTCTCCCTTCTAAATGAATGTGTTCTCCTTTGACCAAGTACCTTCATTTATCACGACACGACCGCGTTTGATAACCGTTTCTACAATATTCGTTCCAAGCTCATATGCTACATGCTTATAGGTTGGTACATCCCATATTTGAATATCTGCAATTTTGCCGATTTCTAACGTACCGCGATCTGTTAAATTCAATGCCCTAGCCGCTACTTTTGTCGCAGCTTTAATCGCTTCCTCTACCGTAAATTGGTAAAGTCGGCAAGCTAAATTGATGACGAAGGACATAGAACTTGTATAGCAAGCTGGACACATGTCTGTCGCTAAAGCTATTTGCATACCGCTATCTAGCATTTTACGGGCAGCAAAGGGGCGCTTATGGGCAACAGCAAAATCTAAAGCCGGCATCACTACACCGATGACACCTGCTTCCGCTAATTGTGTCATTAATGATTCTGGTGTATAGTTCAAATGATCAATCGAAACCATCTTCATTCGCGCTGCTAAATCTGAACCTCCAATATACGAATAGGCATCAGCATGAATTTTAGGTAATAATCCGTACGCTAATCCAGCTTGTAAGATGCGCTCGGATTCTTGCTCAGTGAAATAGCCTTCATCACACCAAACATCACAGAATTCCGCTAAGTTGTTTTGTGCTACTTGTGGAATCATGACTTCAATAATCTCATTGACATATTGTTTCTTCGTTAAATGATCCGGAATACCATGTGCCCCTAAAAATGTATTCACAACATCAAGAGGGGTATTCTCGTGTAATTGCCGGCCTATGCGTAAAATCTTTAATTCACTTTCAGGTGTTAGTCCATAACCACTTTTACTCTCAACGGTAGTTGTGCCATGTTTAAGCATTGTCATAATACGTTTTTTTGATTGCTCATAAAGCACTTCCTCAGCAGTATCTCGTGTAAGCTCAATCGTACGATTCGGCCCTACTGTCATCGCTAGATTTTTTAGATTTTCCTCAACGTTGCCAGATAATTTAGCAGCATACTCCTCGACCCTACTGCCATAAAAAACCAAGTGCGTGTGAGCATCGATATAACCTGGAGCAACAACTTTACCTTCTGCATCAATAATGTTTGTACCGTCCATTACATAACGTTGCTTTAGTTCCTTATCCGAACAAATATCAATTATTCGTTCACCCTCAATAACGATTGCTGTATCAGTCAAAACTTGAAAATCCTGCATCTGATCACCTGTACAAGGCAAAATTTGTGCTGCATTTTTAATAATATAGTCCGGTCTTTTTAGCACATAATCACTCCTTTACAATAATAAATAGGCGATTGGTGTAACGATAATTAAGGTTAAGACGCTACGCACAAACCATATTCCAATCATTTTTCCTAAAGAAATTGGAATTTCCGTTGATAAAATACAAGGAATAAGTGCAGAGAAAAAAAGAATAGCAGAAATAGATAAAGTACCGACAATAAAACGTGTTTCGATAGTGCTCTCAACCGCTACGAGTGATGGTAAAAACATATCTATTAAATTGACAACTGCTGCCTTTGCAACGATTAACGGCTCAGCCATTTGTAATACATACGTTAAAGGTACAAACAAATAAGCTGCATAATCAAAAATAGGTGTATGATTGACAAGCCATAAACCAATAAGACCAATCGACATAATCGTCGGCAATATCCCCATGGCCATCACTAAGCCATCTTTAACATTCTCTTTTATACTTTGCCACAGGTTTGGAGCTTTCTCTGCGGTCTGCATCGCTTCCTTCCATGCATGCTGTAAACGATTTTCTTTTACGATTTTCTCCTTATCGCCTTCAATATTGTTGTAGTATTCATTACTTATATTGCGAATTGGCCAAATGCGCACACTAATCGCTGTTACTAAAAATGTCACTATAAAAGTAATCCAAAAATAAAGATTCCAAATATCCATCAAGTTTAAAGTTTTTGCTACAACAATCATAAATGTTACAGAAACAGTGGAAAACCCTGTAGCAATAATGACGGCCTCTTTTGTGGTGTACTTCCCCTCCTTATAAATACGATTTGTAATTAATAACCCAATTGAATAACTACCGACAAAGGAAGCTACAGCGTCAATGGCAGATCTACCAGGTGTTTTCCAAATTGGGCGCATAATAGGTTGCACTAAAATTCCTACAAATTCTAGTAAGCCATAACCGACAAGCATCGCTAAAAAAATTGCGCCTATCGGAACCAAAACGCCAATTGGAGTAAGGAGTGACTTATACCAATATGGTCCCATATCTTCAGCCAATAACCAGCTCGGACCAATATTAAAAACGACAAGAACAGAAGCAATAGCACCAATTATTTTCAATGTTGAAATAACCATCTCTACTATCGATTTATTCCAGGTTTTTTGATAAATAGGATAAATAGCTCCCGCAATGACGATTATCAAAATGTAATAGACAATCACTGATGAAAACTGTGTACGGATAAACGTCACTAAATGGTCAAGCGGTATTGTCTTTTTTCCATTTAACGTAATAGAGATAAAGAACATAAAAATGCCAAATAAGCTAAAGCCAAAAAATTTGTAGACCGCCGATTTCGGATAAATATAAGGTGTTTTTTCTAAAACATTGTCAAAATCCATGACATTCCTCCTTCTTTATAGGAAAAGAGACCAGGTACTGTTTTTACTGATTGCACTGGCCTCTGATCAATTATGCCTCGGCATAATTGCGTCCGGATTCGGCTTTGTGTTTGCACAAAGAACTCCTTTCCGAATTCCGTGACATCCGCCGGGGGCTTTAACTTCTTTACACTTGTTCTTTGACTAAATCTTTAGGGCCAAAGGTTGCTGTTGGTTCCCACCATAGTGGGATTTTAATGCTTTCATCTGT
This sequence comes from Lysinibacillus sp. NPDC059133, assembly GCF_042755925.1. Taxonomy (NCBI): domain Bacteria; kingdom Bacillati; phylum Bacillota; class Bacilli; order Caryophanales; family Bacillaceae; genus Lysinibacillus; species Lysinibacillus sp. NPDC059133. The sequence goes on from NZ_JBHZDH010000007.1 coordinate 60,992, forward strand.
TAATTCCCCTTTGCCATTCGCTACATCTTTGGCAGTCTCATAGCCTGCTTGTGCATGACGCACAACACCAATACCAGAGTCCACCGTCATTGCCACTTCCAGGCGCATATCAGATTCCTCTGTTCCATCTGCAATCATCGTTACACCTGTATGAACGGCCTCACCCATTGAATAGTTAGCTTGCAGTGCAATTAAATCGCACATTCCAACTGCATTGAGTAAGCCATTTAATATAGGCCAGTCAGAAATTAAATCCCCACCATCCTTCATATTTTCAGATTCAAATGTTGGATTAACGATAGAACCTGAGTCCAAATTATCGCGAGAGAACGCAACTGGCCCACTAAGTTCTCCTCGACGAATCATATCATTGACTTCTAATGCAAACTTTTTACGTTGTCCGAAGCCCATATAACAAATCCGGGCAGGCAAAGCTTCAATTGGGATATGCTCTTTCGCTAGTTTAATCCAGCGTGTAACTAGTAAATCATCACTAAATTTTTCTAAAATCATATCGTCAATTTTACGTAAATCTTCCGAATCTCCCGACATACAAATCCAACGGAACGGTCCACGCCCTTCGCAGAATAACGGACGTATATATTCTGCTACAAATCCTGGTAAGCGCTTCGCCTCTTTTTCGTCAAACCCAGCGTCAATACATTCTTTCCGAATACTTGTGCCATATTCAAATGAATGCACCCCTTTATCGAGGAGAGCTATTAATGCTTTTAGCTCGCGAATCATTGTTTGTCGCGCTTTTTCTAAGTATTCAAGACGATCTCGATCACGTAACTCCTCAGCTTCTTTAACCGTATAGCCTGCCGGTAGATAGGCGATCGGGTCATGTGCAGGTGTCATTGATGTCGCGATATCTGGTAAAAATCCAATTTCTAAGGCTTTCTCAAATACATCAGCTGCATTTCCAACTACAGCAATACCAAGTGCTTCACCTGCCGCCGCTTTTTCTTTAGCAAGCGCGATTGCCTCCTCTAAAGAATCTACAACTACATCGATAAAGCCCTTTTCAATTCGTCGATTAATAATTTCAATATTGGAGTCACATAAAATTGCAACACCACCATGCATTGTCATTGCACGTGTTTGGTTGCCACCCATCCCTCCGGCACCAGCTGTTAATAGAATTTTTCCGACAAGTGAATCATTGTAATGCAATCTAGCTATGGCAGATAATGTTTCAAATGTTCCTTGAATAACTCCTTGCGTGCCGATATATTCCCAAGGTGCAGCTGTATAATTGGCATACATCGTTAAATTTTTCTCTTGTAAGTCGTAAAATGTTGGCCAATCTGCCTTCATAATATTTGTTGTTGCCATGACAACAGTTGGTGCGTATTTATGTGTTTTAAAGACAGCCACAGGCATCCCTGACTGCACAACTAGTGTTTCATCATCTTCTAAATCTTTCAAGGAATCTACAATCGCATGATATGACTCCCAGTTACGAGCGGCTTTACCAATCCCACCGTAAATCACTAGCTCTTCTGGCTTTTCAGCATTTTCCATATTATTTTCTAGCATGCGTAAAATTACTTCTTGGCGCCATCCTTTACATCGCAATGTGCTTCCTCGTTGAGCTTTTACTGAATATAAGATTTCTGGTTTTGTCATTTACAATTCCTCCTTTTTATATCTACCCTTTAATAATGCAAATAGCATGCCAACTTTTAAAAATCCTATAAATATTCTTATGAAAAGCGATAAGGATAGTGTTTATGAAGTGAATTCCGAAAATAGAGAGAGACGTTAAAAATCTTAAAATGCGCAGATAAATTTTGCACCAACCATTTTTTCTGTATATTCATACTATTCAGTAAACATATATGGTACGATTTATGACAAAAGCAGAAATTTTTTGCATGCAAAATAATGTGAAAGAAGGTTTTTTGTGTGAACGAGGAATTAAGACGCTTTGCAACTATATTGGGAACTAATATCATTACATTAGATAGTTCATTTCAAGTGATTTGGTGGCATCTCAACGATAGTATTTCGTTAGATTTAAAAAAGAATATGCCTATAGATACAATCGCTGACATAGACGTCACGTTATTTCATCACCCACAACAGCTATTAACTCAGGAGCAGCATTTATCTTTTACTATTGAACCCTTCTATTTTACAGAACAATATTATTTTGTTTTAGTGGAAAATTTAGTTGATTTTCAGCACTCATTACAAAATAAAGTTTTTGTATTAGAAGAAATTATGGAACATTTAGATGAAGGGATTATTGTCAGTAACGAATATGGGGATATTGTTTATTACAATGAGGCACTTGCTAAGATGGAGGAACATAACAAGGAAGACATGATTGGAAAGAAACTTTGGAATGCTTACAACTATCAAGATCGTCGCTTATCGGAGCACAATCATATTTTAAAAACAGCTAAGCCAATCTATACGAAATATCGAGCCCATGCCTATTCAGAAAATGAGCCGAAATTTGTTGGCTATAGCTCTTTCCCTATTCAAAAGGATAATAAAACAATAGGTGTATTTTCTATTACACATACCGAAACAAGCCTACGTAATCAGTTGCGTCAAACGATGGATTCAAAACTTGAGTCTATGGAAGTACCAGAAGTTGTAAAAAGAAATAATGGCACAATTTATACATTTCAAGATTTAAAAGGGAACAGTCCAGAGCTCCTACAAACTATTGCTGAGGCTAAAAATATTGCGAGCTATAATACTGATACACTTATTATTGGTGAAACAGGTACAGGTAAAGAATTATTTGCACAGAGTATGCATAATATAAGCCCCCGAGTGGCAAAGCCCTTTGTAGCAATAAACTGTGCCGCTATCCCATCCACACTGCTAGAAAGTACACTATTTGGCTCTGTAAAAGGGGCATTCACTGGGGCTACAAATCAAGAAGGGCTTTTTGAATATGCGAAAGATGGCACACTTTTTCTTGATGAAATCAACTCTTTACCAATGGAACTTCAACCTAAATTGATGCGGGTTTTACAAGAACGAGCTGTTAGACGTGTAGGGAGTAATACACTCATTCCTATCGAGTGTACAGTCATTAGTGCTTCCAACGAAGATCCTGAGCTACTGACAGCTGGTGGCCGAATGCGTCTTGATTTATTTTATCGTATCGCACATTCGAGTATATACATCCCTCCTTTACGTGAAAGACCAAATGATATACTTTTCTTTATCCAACATTTTTTACATAAAAATGTTCTTAAGTACACGAAAGCAGATATTACAATAAAACCTGAGCTCTACCAGCTACTTTTAGATTATGATTGGCCTGGTAATGTTCGTGAATTAGAACATTTGATTGAAAACCTTGTAATTCAAGTAAGCTCAGAAAGTTGGATTACAGAAGATATGCTACCACGCTATTTAAAAAATAAACTATCAATGAAAGCCGTCCCATCTAATAAACGTCCACTAAAAGCCCTTATGCATACAAATGAGGAGCAATACATTCGCAAAGTTTTAAAGCATTGTGGCGGAAATATTTCAGCCGCTGCTAAACAATTAAATATTTCTCGTCAATCTCTACAATATCATATGAAGAAACTAGCTATTCAGAAAGAAGAGTTTATATAATTCAATTCACAAAAAAATCAAAACCACAATACGCGGTTTTGATTTTTTTGTGTGTACTTAATAACATACCATTCCTACACAAATGCCAGTTAGCACGAGTAAATAAGGTTGAATTTTCCAACGCATCAAGCACCATAAAAAAAGGGCTGCGATTACGATGTCTAGTCCATTTTGAATTGTCTGTGTAACAATTGGATGAATAAAAGCTGCAGCTAACATTCCAACAACTGCTGCATTTGCACCAGCCATCGCCCCTCTTAATCCAGCAAAACGATTAAGAGCGAGCCAAAAAGGCATTGCCCCTACTATAAGCAAAAATGCCGGTAAAAAAATCGCTATCGTCGCTATAATAGCCCCAGGCACTCCAGCAATGACCATACCTATATAGGAAGCAAACGTAAATAATGGACCAGGGACTGCCTGCGTCATTCCGTATCCTGCTAAAAATTCAGTAGAACTCATTAATCCACTTTGGACAAATTGTGCTTCTAGTAAAGGCAATACGACATGGCCTCCACCAAACACTAATGCACCTGATAGATAAAACTTTTCAATCATCGTAAACCACTCATATTGAAAAAGTGGGCTAACAATTGGTAAACCAACAAGCAGTATAACAAACAGCGCTAAAAAACATACACCAGTCATTTTTGAAATAGGGACCAACGTTTCTTTTGGGTCATCTCTTTGATTAGTCATCTTTAATAAGAGATAACCTATAGAAGAAGCAACAATAATAGTAGTTACCTGAGCAAGTGGATGGACCCATAAAAGCACTACTATAAGGGCCAATAAAGCGATGATAAAATGGCGAATACTAGGGATTAATTTTTTTGACATATCAAAAATAGCTTGCGCAACAATCGCAACAGCCACCAATTTTAAGCCATGAATCCAGCCCATACTCATCTCTGTATGTGCAGAAAAATACGCAAATGCCATAAGTAGCAAAACTGACGGTAATGTAAAACCAAGAAATGACACAATACTCCCCAACAAACCGCCTCTTAATAAGCCAATACCCATCCCTACCTGGCTCGATGCTGGCCCAGGTAAAAATTGACTGAGCGCAACAAGCTGACTGTAGTCATGATCAGATAACCATTTTCGCTTTTGAACATATTCATTTTGAAAATACCCTAAATGTGCCGTTGGACCCCCAAAAGATGTACAACCTAATTTAAGCGAAACTAGAAAAATCTCACATAACCTTCGCAATATCTTCAACTACTTTCCATTCCATATATAATCATATTACATGGGGGAATCATCCTTTTGGTTTAAGATATTGTAAAGTTTTTACTATAAAAATCAAATTTCTTTATTTATCTCCAATTTTAATAGCAGAACCAAGCTCACTTCCATTTGCAGCTATCGGAATGAGCTCATAGCTCTTCCCCGTTAAATATAATGCATCGAGGCGGACACCCCACTTCGTATACTCTTCATTCAAAGGATATGCTACGTTAAATAGCCATGATTCCCCTGTTGCTGATTGAATTTTAAAATGTATCGCCTCATTTAATAAACTTTTCTCTGAATAAAAGTAAATCGTTGTTGATATTGGTGTAGAAACAACCTTTTCTATTGTTATTTCCTGACCATCTAACAGCTGTACTTTTTTCTCAACAGGGAAAACCTTTCTATCATCTTGTAATTGCTTTTGTGAAGCTTCTACTTGAAATTCCCATGGCTCGTCAATCTTTTTTTCCCCGTTCCAGTCGTTATAACGTATATCTAAATTCAATGTTTTATCCGCTGGTAGTTCACTTAATTTCACACTACTATAAATTGTATAGGTTTTATCAGATTGTTTGATTGTCTGTCCGCCATTTCTAACCGTGAACTCATTTCCATTCACAAAAACCTGTGGAAAGAAAAAAATTTGATGGTCGAAATTTATGTCCTTTCCTGGCTTAAAGGTAGCATTCAATAATATTTGGTTATCGTCAATTATTATTTCATTTAACGTTAAACGTCCGAGACTATTTTCAGTAGTTTTACCGACAACTGTTTTGTAGGTTTCAAAATTCGAATCTTTATTAAACAAAAAATAATAAACAATGACACAAGTAGCTACCAATAAAAGCAATACTACAACAAACCATATTTTGCGTCCTCGATTTCCCTTTTGCTGATTCTCAACTAGAAGCATATCGGACATCATGTACACCTCATTTTAAGAAAGTATGTCTGCACAAATCCTTTTTATTTATTGTAGTTTTTAGTTGAACATTATATAACCTCTAACGATGTCTAGGTTTGGCTGATTTCACTATGTATCTAAAGGAATAATTTATATTCCTTTAATGTTGTTGCAAAACTTGAAGAACAAAATGGTCAAGATAATACTTGTGATTGTTGCAGCGCATTAAATTAGTGATTTCTCATGCCTGAAGATATATGCTATGTGAAGTGGTTGATTGGAGTGGAGACTGGGTGACTCCTTGGGGATCAGCGTTACAGATGAGACCCTGCAGCGAAGCGAAGCGGCTCATCGGACGCCCCCAGGAAAGCACCCAGTCGGAACGGAAATCAACCCCTCTTTTTGCCGAAGAGCTATAACCCCTTACTCTTGATGACGAGCCTTTTTAGCCACTTCCATTAAATAATCTACAAACAACTCATCTTTCACTAACCATGATTGATAATTTCTTTTTAAAAACCATTCCGCTTCATAAAAACTTGTAAAGATTTGATCTAACGGAAGTTTATTTTTTTCAATGATCCAATCAAAATCACTTATAGAATATAGAAGGAACATTTCTTCCTTAAGGTTTTTATACATTGTCCCAAAAGAAGAAAACCTAAAATTATAGCGATTTCGTTTTGCGTCCTCTGGTATTGGAGCTATATGAAATGTTTGGGTCACATACTGCTCATAAGCTTCATCTGTTAAAGAGCAACCAGCTGCTTTTTGATGCCCTCCCCCTCCGAATTCTGCTGCAATAGCCGAAACATCTATGTGATCATGAATCGTACGAAAAGAAATTCTTTTGCCACCCATATTTAATATAGCTATAAAATCAAGGTGTACATTTTCTTTCCCCAATTCATTACCAAGCTCTGAATGATAAGATTCTGCATACACTATACCTGTAAAGTATTCTCCTATTGATGTTTGTACTAGCTCCCGTTTTTTTCGGCGGATGTACCGTTCTATTTTCTCTTCTTCCATACTCAAAATTTTCTTTTCAAATTCATCAAAGTCAAAGTGTTCGCTTGTCTTTAAACGTTCAAGCATTTTTTCTTCAAATTCATCAATTGATACTAAAAAAAAGAGAGTGTTTAGCCGACGTGCTTGTTGATTATCATTCTTTTCCCATTCCCATGTATCGTACTGTCTCACTAATTCTACAAATTCTGTGACGGAATTTGTTTGTTCTAAAAATCCATGTGAAACAAGGTACTGATAAAATAAGGACGTTGCTGATGTTAAATATCCATTTTCATCTTCTATTAAAACTTTACCCCATTCATAATCGTTCAAATGATAGGCTGTTTTATGATGATCAAGAAGTTGAACATTTCCAGTTGCGGTATAATAATCATTTAATCTCTTTTCATTTTCCTCGTTTGGCGATAAGTCTGTAATAAATAAAAATGTACCTTGTTCGTTAGTGTCTAAAAAATACTCAATTTCTCGATCCAGCGATGAAATCGAATTGTACCTTACCTTCACTTGACCTTGAAAGGCAAGTTTGGCTAAAATTCCGCAACCAATTCCATCTAAATCATTATGCGATAGCAATTTATACATTTTTTCACCTCCCAATTAGTATGGTTTATCATCGAAAAAATTATCGGTATTGTTAGGAGTGTTTATGTTGAAAAAGAAAATTACTTATTTAGGATTTGGCCTATTATTCATTGTTGCTTTAGGGTTTGGTACATATACGTTCATGAATGCCAGATCCCACCAACTGTTTGGCAGTATTACTTCACATGTCGAAACACACCAGAAGGTTGTAGCATTAACATTTGATGATGGCCCCACTAAAAATGTCAGTGCCATTTTATCCTTATTAGACGACTACAACACGAAAGCAACCTTTTTTCTAATTGGGAAGGAAATTGAGGAAAATCCAGAGGAAGCTAAAAAAATTGTCCAGGCAGGTCACCAAATTGGAAATCATACGTATTCACATAGGCGAATGATATTTAAAAGCCCTACTTTTTACAAAAATGAAATCGAGAAAACCGATGAGCTAATTAGTAGTATCGGCAATATAGAAACTCCCCCTGTTCGACCGCCATATGGAAAAAAACTAATTGGTTTACCTTATTAGTTAAGTAAAAATAATCGCGATACATTACGTGGAATTTGGAGCCTGATACGTATTACTCATCGGTCAAGGAAAAAATTAATTATGTTAAAGAAAATATACAACCAGGCTCTATTATCTTAATGCATCCTATGTATGATGATACTGGAAGTGAATTACAAACGATTGAAGGAATCTTAAAGACACTTATTGCAGAAGGTTATACATTCGTCACTTTTGAAGAACTTAAGAAATTACAAAGGAAACAATCGACTAATTTTCAGGATATAGTAATTAAAAACGAAATGATATCAACCCAACATTTGCCATTCTCTTTACGCCATGCATCAGTAACACAAAAAATTTATGCAGATTCTTATGCTAAACGTAGATCAATAATTTATATATATCCCCCTATTAACAGTCTCAAAGAATTAGATATTCGCACTTTTTAATTAAATAAAAATTATAATTGTATAGTATTCCCATAAAAATTTTCACCTCCTCATAGCACTCCTCTGTCACAAACTGTGCAATAATTCATAAAAAAAGAGTCTCGAAAATCCTTTAAAATCAACACTCACAAAAATAATCTTCTACAATATTCCTTCTAATTCAGTTTACCTCAAAATAAGTTTGACTATTTAGAAATATCGGAATTCATTTTCTGGTAAAATATAAATTCATTTTTTGTTATAATATGTTATTATTATTTTAGTAAAACGACCTATTTTTATGAAATAAAAAATAGAGGAAAAATGAACTAAAAAGGATGATGAATATGAAAGAAATCCAGCAATTATTCCAAAGTGAAGATGGAAATATCGAACAAAGAGAGAATTTTTTATCCCTATTGGAGAAAATCGTTTCATCATTAGATGATTTAAAAAACCCACAAACAACAACTCTTGGACCGATGGAAGAACGCTCTGACAATTTCTATAAAGAGTTAATGCAAGAAAATCAAGTACCAACTTCAGGTGTCGGACTTGATCAAGTTGTGAATGAATTAACACAATTGATGCAAGGACATCCTTACCATACACGCAACTTTGTAACAAATGTTTTACCAATGGCTAGCATTCCCGGTATATTAGGTCAATTTACGAATGCTCTGCTTAATGGTAACAATCTATGGGATGTATACGGACCAGCTGCCGCAGAATGTGAGGTAAAGGTAGTAGCAATGATGTCGAAGTTAGTTGGCTACGACTATACTCAAAGCTTTGGTTACACAACTTGGGGTGGACAAGGGGCTGTTTTCAGTGGGCTTCGTCTTGCGATCGCTAAACAATTCCCTAATGCAAAAGAAGATGGCGTACCAAATAATTTATATTGCTTCGCTTCAGAAAATGCTCATTATAGCTTATTAAAATCAATTGAAGCAGTCGGCATCGGTAGCAAGCATTTAATTCGTATTAAAGCTGGCGAAGACCATTCAATGGATATTGATGATTTACGTGTGCGTATGACTGAGGTTATTGAAAATGGTGGTATTCCAGTGTATGTAGTTGCTACTACAGGCGCTACAGATCAATTTGCCATTGATGATGTACAAGCAATTAAAAAAGTTACAACTGACCTTGAACAAAAACATTCCTTAAAACCTATACATATTCACGCTGATTCAGCGTTAGGTGGTTTTTACGCATTTTTCAACGATTATGATTTTAAGGTAAATCCACTTCAGTTAGAGAATGATGTTTTACAAGCACTAGAACAAATTAAAGAACGTATGCAATATCTACCTATTGCAGATAGCCTTTGCTTCGACTTCCAAAAGCTTGGTCAAACACCGTATTTAACAAGCTTATTCCTAATAAAAGAAGGAAAACACCTACAGTTATTAGACATTGAGGACTTCGACACACCTTATGTTGGCAATCGAGGCTATGGTTCTTATCATACAGGCTATACATTAGAGTGCTCTCGTATGGGTAGTTCAATTGCTATTTATGCTGCATTACAGGCGTTTGGTAAAGAAGGCTACCAACAAATATTAGCAAATTATGTGCGTGTAAATTTAGCGTTCCGTGCGCAGTTAGCTGAGAAGACTCCAATGCTTCAAGTAGTCAATGAGTCTAATATTGGACCAGTTACAGCCTTTCGTTTGTATCCTGAAGGCTTTAATTGGAAATCTGAACAGTCAGGTAGCTATACACAAGATCAGATTGAATATATTAATGGCCTTAACGCTTCTTTATTTGAAATTATAGGAGAAGGTCGAGATGAAGTATTTTTCGGTGATACGACACGTGTTTGCACTGTCAGCACTAGTGATACAACACAACAAATTCCAGTCGCAGCTGCAAAATTCTTCTCAATTTCTCCTTATACAGAGACAGAACATATTAGTGATATGGTTCATTTCTTACAACAAAAGGTAAAAGTATTGGAGGCTGCTAAAGTTGAGTATAGTCAAAAAATTTAAGAGCTCTTTACTCTATAAATATATTGCGAGTTTTACTATTCCAATTGCTATTATTTCAGTAATATTTAGTATCGTATTATTTGTTACATCTTATCGGATTATCGATAATAATGTTATTACACAATTTGAGTCATCATTAGAGGTTATATCTCATACAATTTTTAATGATATAGACAAAAATGACGTCAAAGCTGTAGATGATGGCAATAAGGATAAATATGATGAAATATTAAATGAATTAAATGATACACTTAAAGAGTATGACATTGAAAATGCTTACGTTCTTTCACGTGCAAATGGCAAAGAACATATTGTGGCATTAAGTAATAAAGACGATTATCAAGAGGACTATGTTTTTAGTCAGGACATGCATGAAGCGCTAAATACTGGAACCATTCAATCTAGTGATATTTATAAAGATGAATACGGTATTCATAAATCGATTTTTATACCATTTAAAGATACTGATATTCTTTTTGGTTTAGATATGGACGCTTCCTTTATTTCTAAACTTCAAACAGAGACTCTTTGGATTTGTATCATCATGACTGTGATGTTTTTGATATTCGGTATTATTGTGGCTTATATCATTAGCAAAGGCATTATCAAACCAATTAAAAATATGACTAGCTATGTTGGTAAGGTGGCACAAGGAGAATTAGCTGTTGAACCACTTCAAATAAAGGGTTCTAATGAAATTGCACAGCTCTCTTCAGGCATTGAAAATATGACAGCAGATTTACGCTCTCTTATTCAGCAAATTGCTGAGAATGCTGAGCAAGTAGCTGCTATGTCTGAAGAGTTATCGGCAGGCTCTGAGCAAACAAGTGCATCTATTCAACAAATTACATCTTCAATGCAAGAAGTAGCTTCAGGATCAGAAAAACAAACTTCCTCTATTGAAGAAGTAGAAAATCATATTACGACAATCTCCACAAAAATGTCAGAAGTTGTATCGAGCGTTAATGACGTCACTGCTAAAGCATCTAGTGCATCTTCTATTTCAGAAAAAGGCAATACAACAATTCAAAGTGCTACAGAAAAGATGGCCATAACATCTAATGCTATTCAAGAGACTTCGGAAGTTGTGAAACGTTTAAGCACATACTCAAATGAGATCGGCGACATTGTAACCTTAATTAATGAGATTACGGATCAAACAAATTTACTCGCTTTAAATGCATCTATTGAAGCAGCACGTGCTGGTGAGCATGGTAAAGGCTTTGCAGTTGTAGCTGAAGAAGTGCGTAAACTTGCAGACCAATCTTTAGCAGCGACGAATAGTATTCGAACACGTATTGAAACAATTAAAGAAGAGTCTGTGCAAGCTGTAAAATCTATGGAAATTAGTAGTAGTAATCTTGCAGAAAGCTCTACTACCTTTAATGAATCAGGTGAAGCTTTTAAAGATATATATTCGCATGTTACTTCACTAACTCAAGAAATGGATTATGTCAATAATATCATTTCAAATATTAACGATGGGGTTAGCAGCATTGCCATTTCTGTAGAGACAGTTGGTGTAATAGCCGTTCAATCATCTGGAAACATTCAAAATGTGGCTGCTGCTTCTGAAGAACAATCAGCTAGTATTGAGGAAATTACTGCGTCTTCAAATAATTTAGCTGAGATGGCACAGCAACTTCGTAATATCATACAAAAATTCCAGCTATAAGGAACTAATAAAAAAATCCGCTATACTTTCTGTAGGTAAGTTTTTATCAACAGAAGTTTATGCGGATTTTTTCATTGACCCATCAATTATGCCTCGGCATAATTGCGTCTGGAATCGGCTTTGTACTTAGGCCTGCAGATGTTTTTTGCGCGAAAGCGTAGCGACAGCGGCAGGTCTTTTTTGCGCGAAAGCGTAGCGACAGCGGCAGATGTTTTTTGTGCGAAAGCGTAGTGCTAACGTAGCGGCAGCAACGTGTCTTAGACTGAGTTCCTCTATTTCAGCGGGTGTTTGGATACCCGCTGAAAAGCAGCTTAAATCCGCATTCATCTCACCATCTATAGAGGTGGAAGACTTCTGTACCTGTCGCTTTACTTTCGCTACAAAAAACATTTACTGAAAGAATTTAAATGTTTTTTAGTGCTCACTTGTTCATCCATGCAATCGTTTCTTCTAGCCCTACTTTATATGAAGTACTCGGCAAAGCGCCTATTTCCTTTTCAAATTTTTCCCCACTTAAAATGACCGGTTCTTCTATTAAATACAAGATTTCAACTACTTCTTTCATAGAAGGAGTAAATATTCCAATTAGTCGGATCATGCCTTTAGAAACTGTACGAACACCCTTTTTGTAACCTGTAATTTCACGTAAAATCCCCACTAGTTCTTACCCTGTAATTGGGTGAACAGCTGGCACGTTCCAATTCTGATTATATGTGTCGTCTCATAAAGCAAGCTCAACCATAGCCATTGCGCCATCAACTGTATAAGAAATTCCCTCTTCACTTGCATATTCCCTACAAAATTAGCTTTTTTATCTTGTACAACATTTTTTAATGTTTCATAGAGTATTGTATTCTCTGCATTTGGTCCATACAAATCAGGGAAATGCAACAACAGCAAAAAATAAAGTAGCTTAAAAAACAACCCCTTACTACTTAAGAGTAGGAGGTTGTTTCTACCAACATTAAATTAGGCCCTTCGCAACTTTTGAAATAACAGCGCCTTCAGCCTGACCAGTTAACAAAGGTTTTGCAATTTTCATCGCTTCCCCCATGTTCATCCCTTTTACAACGCCAGCTGCCACAAGTTTTTCTGCAATTTCTTCTTCAGTTAATTGCTCTGGTAAAAATGATTTTAGAAGAACTAATTTCGCTTCCTCTTTTTCAATTAAGTCAGCTCGTCCTGCATTTTGAGCACCCTCTAGTGCCTGATTTGTTTGCTTGACTTCACGATTTATAATAGCCATTTCCTCTTCAGCTGATAAAGCTTCTCCCTTTTCTTTTTCAGCTAAATCTAGAGCAGATTTCAAAATCGATAATACACCTTTTGCTAATACATCCTTTTCTTTCATTGCCTTTTTTAATTGTTCAAATACCTCTGTTTTTAACAATGCTTTCACTCCTTCATGACCTTTATTATACGATAAAAAAACACCGTAACCTTAAGGGATACGGTAGCGTGTGTCACGGAATTGCCGAGGCATAATTGATACTATTTTGCTTGTTTAAGCATCGATACTTCAGCTTTTGTCGTTATTAAATCCGATGATAAAATATCAAATTTTGCATCTACAAGATCAATTTTTCGACTTAAATTTTGTTCAACTTTGTCTAATCTTTTTTCCAATGCTTCGTTGTTTTCTTCTAATCTCTTTTCAACTGCTTCTATTTTTCCTTCTAATCTTTTCTCAACTGCTTCTATTTTTCCTTCTAATCTTTTCTCAACTACTTCGATTTTTCCTTCTAATCTCTTCTCAACTGCTTCGATTTTTCCTTCTAATCTCTTCTCAACTGCTTCGATTTTTCCTTCTAATCTTTTCTCAGCTGCTTCGATTTTTTCTTCTAATCTCTTCTCAACTGCTTCGATTTGTTGTTGAAGATCTGATTTCATGTCTTGCATTTGCTTCGAAAGCTCTAAAATTGCTTGAAGAATCGTATGTTGGTTGACTTCTTGTTCCATTTTTGAGTTCCTCCGCTCTTTTATAGTCATTACATTATCTATTAATTTCACAGCAATTATCTCATAAACATAAATAAGTAGAGTTACATAAGCAACTCTACTTGTCATTCTAACTACGATTTATCTTAAAGTCAAAGTATTAAGAGATGGAATTTGTCAAGTATTCATCCGTTAATTTCACTTGCTATAATTGCATCGCATTATATTCCTGTATGTGTAAACAGGTCTTTACAATCACTTCTCTAATTGCCATAGCGCGCTGTATTTAATTCCAATTAAGGAATTAAACTGACTACTTTAGCATTATTCAGCGATTTATTAATCTCTGCCATTTACCCAATAGACAAAACCAATAACGGCTCCACCAATAATATTACCAAGTGTTACAGGTAATAAATTTGAAACGGCTCCACCAAACGATACTAGTTCACCATGAGGTATGAAGAGAGCAAGGGAAAACAATGTCATATTTGCAATACAGTGCTCAAATCCAATTGTGACAAAAGGGAAAATACAGCAGAAAATCATCACTAATTTCCCAGTCTCTGTTTTCAATTTATAGGTACACCATACGGCCAAGCATACAAGCAAATTACATAAAATACCTCGACATAAAAGTTCAACGAAACTACCACTCATCTTAGCTGTAGCTAGTTTTTCAATGTAAGCTGCTATGTCTCCACCTGCTAGCCCCGAGTAAAAAAATAATGCGGCTGCTAAAAGAGACCCAAAGAAGTTTCCTATGTAACTAAACGTCCAAATGCCCAACATCTCTAATGGCGATGATTTTTTTGATAGTGTACTAACCGTTAACACTAGATTATCACCGGTAAATAAATTGGCCCCAGCCATCATGACCATACTAAGTGCCACACCAAATGCTAATCCTTGTAAGATTTTCATACTTGGTACTTCAGTTGGGCTTAATAAGCCTCCAATAGTAGTGATGAGCAAAATTCCAAACCCGATAAAAAGTCCACCAAAAATAGCTAACAATAAATAATTAGCCGGCTTCTGCTTCATCATGTTAATTTTTGTTTCAGCTGTTATACAAACTGAAGAAATTGTTTCTTTCATACTTTCATCTCCCAAACAACATCAAGCTAATTTAATAGCTCATTTTTAACATTGATCTCAAGTAGTCACCTAGTTTCCACTCTAACCAACTTTTATATAAGGGTTATATTTTAACAAATATTATTCCAAAATATCGTTAATTAACAAATTTAAAGTAAATCCCTCCAAATTAACATATATTTATGCACTTTAAAGATTTCTTTAGGACTTCTATTAGTTCATTTGAATTAAATAGGAATAGTAAATCTAAATATAATGCTGGAATTTCTTTCTGAGAAGATGGCAATTTGTGTTACAGACTACTACTTGCTTTCGCATAGACGCATTGTCAATAATAATCCATATTTCTCCCATTGCTCCAAGGAAAAATTTATTTGTAGATTGATCCATTATTTTTTTCTATCATTAGATTCAATCTTTCTATCAGTCATTTTATTGCTTATCTGGATTTATGATACAATTCCATTAATTCTTACAAAAAAAGTAAATTGAGTAAGCTATCAGTCGGAGGCTTTAGGCCAACAAATGTTTTTTGTGCGAAAGCGAAGCGACAGCAATAACACGGTTGGTCACTCAGTCGTTGCCACAGAACGTGGCGTTCTTAGACTGAGTTCCTCTATTTCAGCGGGTGTTTGGACACCCGCTGAAATAAGTTAAATTAAAGGGGTTGATTGGGATGGGTCAAATTGTAACGAATAAGATCAAACAATCTATTACAGAATTAATCGGTCATACACCACTATTAGCATTAAATCAGTATATAAAGGAGCAACAGCTAGAAGCCGAAATTATCGTAAAGCTAGAATATTTAAATCCTGCTAACAGTGTAAAGGATCGTGTTGCAAAAGCGATGATCGAGGATGCTGAAGCTCGTGGTGTATTGACAAAGGATAAAACAATAATCGAAACAACAAGTGGCAATACTGGTATTGGTCTAGCAGCAATTGCAGCTACAAAAGGCTATAAGCTCGTATTTATTGTGCGATAGCTGGTATACATCACGTACGATCATTGAAGCCGCACTCTCAAAAGGCACGCATGTCATCGGCGCACTCAAAACAGCCAGTCCCCGGTGAAATACCGCGAACTGGCTGTTTTTTTATACTAACTTCAATATAAAGGCAAGCACCTTTTCCACTTGACCCTCAACTCTATCAAAGCTTACCGCTTACTACTTATTGGCTTCATATACTTTCAATAACTTACCTTTGATTGTTGTTTTCTTCATGTTTTTTAAAACAATCGGGCCTTTATCATTTAATATTTCTACATAAGTAAAAGCATCTGTAATGGTAATAATGCCTATATCCTCGACTGTTACACCATCGATTTTGGCAATCGTCCCGACGAAATCTACAGCTCTTAGCTTCTTTTTCTTACCACCATTAAAATATAGCTTCATGATTTGCTCGTTCAGCTTTTCACTTTTCGCCTTTTTCAGGGTTGGTTCAATATCCATTTTCGCTTCAAAAGCTGCTTTCTTTTTTAAAGCATCTTCTTCAGTTGGCACTACTTTATTTGGAATTTTAAAACCAATATAGTCTTCAATTTCACTTAAAAAACGATCTTCAAACGGCGTTACAAGCGTAATTGCTTTCCCTTTTAAACCTGCTCGTCCAGTTCTTCCCGTACGATGGACGTAACTTTCTTTTTCTAGTGGCAGATCATAGTTAATGACATGTGTGATATTATCAATATCAATCCCTCGAGCCGCTACGTCTGTGGCAACTAAATATCTAAAATCGCCTCTTTTAAAATCATTCATCACTTCAAGTCGTACATCCTGTATCATACCGCCATGAATTTTATCACAACTATATCCGAAATTGATTAACTGCTCACATAACGTATCGACTCTATCCTTTGTGCGGCAAAAAATGATACAGCTATCTGGATTTTCAACAATCGTAACTTTGCGCAGCAGGGATAGTTTTAGTTCTTCATCCACTACGTAAAGGGAATGATCAATTTTATCTGTTGTTAATCCCGTAGCTTGAATTTCTACATCAGTAGGTGTTTTCATATATTTAAGAGCTAAGTCTTTTACCTTCTCTGGCAACGTAGCTGAAAATAACATCGTCACACGATTTTGAGGCACTTGTTTAATAATGGCTTCGACTTGTTCTATGAACCCCATATTCAACATTTCGTCCGCCTCATCAATGACAAGATAACGTATTTTGTCTAAGACAAGCGTGCCTCTTTCAATATGATCTAACATGCGTCCCGGCGTACCAACAACAACATGTGTTTTTTGCTTTAGCTCTGTTTTTTGAATGGCGATCGGCTGTTTTCCATAAACCGCTGTTGCTTTAATGCGCTTCAGTCTACCAATATTCGTAAAATCCTCTTTTACTTGAACAGCAAGCTCCCTTGTCGGAGTTAACACTAAGGCTTGCGGTTTGTTTTCTAGCCAATCAATGGCTTCGCAAATTGGAATCCCGTAAGATGCAGTTTTCCCACTACCTGTTTGTGATTTTACAACAAGATCTGTTTTTGCTAATGCTAACGGAATGACCTTACTCTGAACTTCTGTTGGTTGTTCATATCCTAAGCTATCCAGTGCCATTATTATTTCATTACTTAATTCATAATCTTTAAACCTTTTTTTACTCATCATTAAGCCTCATTTATGTTCAATTATTTTTACTATTGAAAGATAATTACCTAACATAGACTCCCATTATACATACGAAAGTGAATAATAACTACTCTCGGAGTTGTTGCAACTTACCGAATTATCAGTTTACCTATCCATTAGGCTTTCTCAGACATTCTCCTGCGAAAACATTTACAATTTGAACAGATGGAATGATCCAGCCCTTGCATTATGAATAGATAGATCATGACATGTATATAGTGCACTTACATGTTACCTATTCATAAAAGAAGGATGTTGTATTAGCAAATTTAATTAATTATTTTTTTCTATTACTATATTCAATCTTTCTATCTGGAATTTTATTGCTTATAAGGATTTTTCGTGATACGATTCCACCAATTCCTATAAAACAAGTTTGTTAAGTAGGCAAAAGATAAGGGGTTGATTGAGATGGGTCAAATTGTAACGAATAAGATCAAACAATCTATTACAGAATTAATCGGTCATACACCACTATTAGCATTAAATCAGTATATAAAGGAGCAACAGCTAGAAGCCGAAATTATCGTAAAGCTAGAATATTTAAATCCTGCTAACAGTGTAAAGGATCGTGTTGCAAAAGCGATGATCGAGGATGCTGAAGCTCGTGGTGTATTGACAAAGGATAAAACAATAATCGAAACAACAAGTGGCAATACTGGTATTGGTCTAGCAGCAATTGCAGCTACAAAAGGCTATAAGCTTCGAATTTACATGCAGGATGGAGTTAGTGAAGAGCGTACGAAAGTTATAAAGGCATACGGCACGGAGGTTGTCCCTTTTTCAGATGTTCCAGAAATGGTAGCTGCCTTTGAGGAAACAGAGGGTGACTTTGTTGAAACGATTAAAGTATTTCGAGAAACGGTCGTTGAACAAGAAGAAAATGTTGTGTTTTTAAATCAGCTTGATAATGATGCCAATCCAAATGTTCATAAGTTAACCACTGGTCCTGAAATTTGGGAGGATACAGACGGACATATTGATATCTTTGTGGCAACAATCGGCACAGGTGGTACGATAAGTGGTGCTGGTGCATACTTAAAATCTAGAAATCCAAATATCCAGATCATTGGTGTAGAGCCTGCTGTTAATTCCATTGCAACAGTTGATAATCCAGATATCATTGAAATCACAGGTGTTCACCGCTTCTCCGATGCAGACGAGGCTCGTGTACCATCGAATGTTCATTTAGAAATAATTGATGAAGTACTGGAGGTAGAAACTGCACAAGCTTATGAGGCGGCACGCGCAGTTGCTAAATCAGATGGTATATTAGTAGGTACTTCATCAGGTGCTGCTTTATTTGCCGCCACAGCTCTTGCAAAACGTGCAGAGAACAGAGGAAAACGAATTGTCGTTATCCTACCTGATACTGGTCTGCGATATTTATCAACAGATTTATTTTAGAAAAAAGCGTTAGTTAAGAGTAGCGCACTTGCATAGACACACTATAAAAACGAAGGGTAAAATAAATTACCCTTCGTTCATATTAATAACTTGTTAAAAAAATCTTTCCTTTAGTATTTTTAGACGATTCAACGGCCGTTATCGCGTTTTTAATGTCTAACAAATCATAATGAGAATCAAACGCCATCATTTTTAACTTACCACTATTAACTAAATGGATTAAGTGATGAAATGTATCTTGCCATCTTTCTACCGATACTTGCTTATTCCAATGACGCAAATGGAACATATTTGCCTTTACATTTGCCTCTTTAACGATTTTCTGCCAATTCACTTGTACACCTGATAAAAGGCCAATAGCTAAAAAATCCCCTCCAGATTTCAGGCAGAAAGCAAGATCATTGCCTGCTGCCCCTCCAATAGAATCAATAGCAGCATCAGCACCTCTACCATTTGTTAGTTCCATTACTGTCTCATAGAGCGGTGCTTTTGAAGTATCTATTACATAGGAAGCGCCAAGCTGAATTAAATCGTCCGTATGTCTATTATTTCTCGTTACCGCGATTAGTTGAAAACCTAACAATTTTACTAGCTGAGCAAATATATGTCCAATTGCAGACCCACAAGCATTCACTAATAAAACATCATTTGGCTGCAATTGTAATATATCCGTACAAGTTACCCAAGCTGTCATTGGGTTGATATACATTTGTGCTGCAGTAAAATCATCTATAGAATCTGGAATAGGCACTGCAAATTCTGCGCTTGTTTTTACAATCTCCTGCCAAGTTCCTTCTCCTCGTAAAGGTAATACACGCTTTCCGATAAGATTTTGAGAAACATATGGACCTACATCCTCTACAATACCGACCCCTTCATAGCCAGGAATAGTTGGTAAAGAAATTCGATGAGCATAACTCCCCCATATTGGTATTAAATCAGAAGGGTTAATAGGTCGTGTCAACATTTGAACAAGAATTTCCTGCTCTTGAGGAGGTTGAATCGTTTTATTTTCGAACTTCAAAACCTCTCGTGGACTTCCAAATTCATATAACTTAATGCTTTTTGCTTTCAAAAAATTAACTCCTTATGATTGATTAATAGCATTTTTTCAACTACTCCAAAATGAAACCTTCAGGGGAGCTTTCTTCATCCTCACCGATTATTAATTTTCACCAATCGGGATTATATGAGCTGCTTTTCTCTCGCTTAATTTCTTTGCTATCGCGAATAGTAAATATTCCCCTAATTACTTTTCGAATAAATATACAATATGTTTTTTTATTCAATGATAATTATAAGGAGACTTAATGGTCTGATGGTGTTTTTAAAGCTGTGAAATGGTAAAATCGCCATCTTCGGTCATGCATAGTTGTAGGTTTTTATTGATTTCTATCTTAATAGGACTAACAATTGCTTTTTTGTTAGAAAAATACCAAACACGTTCACTTGGTCCTAAAAGTAAATTTGCGCCATCCTCATAATTCCCCATAAACGTGAGAGCATTTGAGTGAATTTCCTTATGATTCATTGGAGTTATACCGTATTCTTTTAAACTATCGGCTACTGAATAAATAGCATCCGTCGTTAAATTCATTTCGGCAATATTTAATATATGCTCGGGTGAAAAAGACTCTACATCCTGTTTTGGATTTACTTCCTGTCTTGAAATGAGCTCAATAATATTTCCTTCTGGATCATAAAAATAACAAGAATGAGCCTTTAATGTATCAAAATATACTTCATCCTGTCCCTCCGAAAATAATAATTCTGCATATTCTTTTACCCAGCTTTTCGCTTGTTTAAATAAATTACATGGAATATTTAACGCAAAATGATATTGTTTTTTTACCAAATACGGTATTTTTTCAAAAGTGATAATACTTTCGCCAACAGCTATATCAAAAAAATTATTTGTATTCTTTATTAATGTAAATCCTAAATGATTGCAGTAAAATTCCTTCATTTTATGTACATCATACACATATAGTTTCACCTTTGTAATCTTCATCGTAAAACATCTCCTTTGCAATTGTTAGCATTTACTATACATTTACTATACTTACTAAAATAAATACAGACCTCATGCAAAAGAATGAAAATTACTTTATAGTTGGATACGATCTCCCCTACTATTTGATTGTGAAATGACCAAAAACTCTACCTCTTCCCCTGAATTATTATGCATTTGATGTGATTTAAGGGGCGGCACTTCAATTCCTTCATTTTTTTGTAATACAATTCGTTCTCCGTCGATATCGATTGTTGCTGTTCCAGATAGCACAAAAAAATTGTTGTGCATGATGCTGATAATGATTAACCTCAACTGTTTTAGCAGCCATACGCTCATGAATAATACGAAGATCTTTATTCTTCATTAAATGCCAGCCATCAAATTGATCTCCCCATATATAATGTTCTGCATGCCATTTGCTAATTTTCAAAGCTGATGTCCGCCTTCCAATTGTTAATTTCTATGGATATTTACCTGATATTTCTATAAAATATAAATAAGGGTATTAACTTTAAAAATCCTACGCAGTAAGGAGTGAGAACGTTGGATATCAAAAAACAATTGTTGGGCACTGCTCTTGGCTATATGCTGGCAATAGTAATTGCATACATCTTTTTCGATTATTTTTCTTGGTCGTTTACTCTAGGTTCTTTTATAGGTATCTGTTTATTTGCTCTAATTTTAATGTTCATAAAAAGGAAATAAATTCCCTTTTCATAATGTATTTAATAATTTTTCGAACTTGTTTGCACTCATAATTTCATGTGTAATAAACTGACCATTGTAAAATAGCCCAAAGGTTGTCCATATGATAGGTGCATTCTGTGCTTCATCTTTCGTCATTAGTTGGTATGCATGAAAAGGAATGCCCCTTTTCTCTGCTTTATTTTTCAAATCATCTATAACACCTACGGCAAACGGACATTGGGCAGTGAAGTATATCACAATACCACTGTTAGTAGATAAAGGATTTTTCTCCAGTCGTTTAAAGGAAGGATCCTCGGCACAATCGTTAAATTTATAGACAACTAGCTGAAAATAAGGTGCTGCTTGATCTACAACTTTAAATCCCAAATGTTCAAAAAAACGCTTATCACTTAAAAATGGAAACTTTTTCTCCCCTACTATATGTACGATGCCATCCATCCCTTGCGCTAATGCATCTTCCTTACACTTTTCAAACAATTGTCTAGCATGGTTTTGATTTTTGTATTTACCCGAAACCCATAGGCAATTAATATACATATAATTCGGTGCTTCGATAGGAACCCAAGCTTGATTTGCCGGTAAATATTCAATAAACACCTTTGCCCGATCATATCAATTATGCCTCGGCATAATTGCGTCCGGAATCGGCTTTGTGCTTGCACAAAGAACTCCTTTCCGATTTCGTGACATCCGCCGGAGGCTTTAACTTCTTTCAACAGGTGTTTGGACACCTGCTGAAAGAAGTTAAACGATAAAAAACTAGCCCCTCATCGATACGGTTCATTAGCCATTCTTTCTTTTCCTTTACCGCTTGCTCGTATTGCTTCGCACCGAGTGCACAACATATATGCTGCTGTTCAATATTGTTCCTGGTAATTTGAATATAATCCACTTTACTATCCGCCCCTTTACTAACCCAATTTGGTACCACTATTTTATTATATCTAAGGTAGAAAATGGATAGCAATTCCTTTTCTTTTTCATCAAGTATTACCTAGTTTTCACAGCAAAAAATGAACAATTGGAAAACTATACAGGTATCAAATCCTTGATATTCTTTGGGATAAAATTCACCATTTTAGTAGAAATTAAACTTATCGCCTCTACACATAATATAATCATTATTTTTCTCTCACTTTTTTATTAATGATGATCAAACTTTTTCCTTTATGCAACTTTTTTTCACACTTATTATTTTATAGGAATTAGGAAAGAACGTTGCTATAGACCCACTCAAAGTTTACTTGGTATCATAAGTCTATATGTATCAGGAGGTGATTTAAGGTGAATTCATCGAAGATTGCATTTTTATCCGTTATTAGTAATTTTACTGTTGTCACTTTAAAAATTATCGTTGGATTGTTCACTGGATCGGTAGCAATTTTATCCGAAGCAATCCATTCTTTTCTAGACTTACTCGCTTCATTAATTGCCTTTTTCTCCGTACGAATCTCCGGTAAACCAGCTGATAAAGAGCATCCCTACGGACACGGGAAGGTTGAAAATATTTCAGGAACAATTGAAACACTGTTAATTTTTGTTGCTGGGATTTGGATTATTTATGAATGTATTCATAAAATTATCACTCCTACCCCTATCAAACTCCCAGTTCTAGGAATACTGGTCATGTTATTTGGCGCTTTGATTAATTTTGTTGTATCAAGGATTGTTTATAGAACTGCAAAGAATATCAACTCTGTTGCCATGAAATCAAATGCACTCCATCTACTTACAGATGTCTATACATCATTAGGTGTTGCCTTGAGTTTATTGATTGTCCATTTAACTGGCTGGTATATTTTAGATCCGATCATCGGTATTATATTAGCATGTTATATTATGGTGGAAGCTTTCAAACTAATGAAAGAAGCATTTCCTCCATTATTGGATGCGCGATTATCAAAGGAAGAGGAAGAACAAATTATTCAAATTATTGAATCCTTTAAAGATGAATACATCGAATACCACGATTTTCGAACTAGACGTTCTGGTGCGGAAGAATACATCGATTTCCATTTAGTCGTAGCATCAAATAAAAGCATTGAAACTGTTCATGATTTATGTGATCGTATTGAAGAAAAGATTAATAACCTCTTTCATCAAGCCAATATTCTTATTCACTTAGAACCAGAGAATGAAAAAATAAATGAATGATTTGCAAAATGACCAGGTCTTTATTATAGTACCTGGTCATTTGTTTCGCTAAATACACCCATTTTCATGAAAAAACATTACATTTATGATAAAATAAGGATATTATACAATTACCATCATATGATTCTGAAACAAAATTTTCCATTATGAAAGTGGGGGAAAAATTTATGCAATACACCATCTCACAAGAACAAAATGATCGTAAAAAATCTTTAGTTAATAACAAGCTTTACGAATACAATTTAAAGCATTTTCCAAAAGATTTAAGAGGCCGGTATCAAGAAATCAACCTCTTCCTTACAGATAAAAATGATCAAATCTGTGGTGGTATATTGGGGGAAATTTGTTGGAATTGGTTAGAGATACATACCCTTATGATTGATGAGGATATTCGTGGTTTAGGCTATGGATCTAAATTATTAATAGAAATCGAACAAATTGCTTTACATAACAAATGCGATTTCATAAAAGTAGATACTTTGAGTTTTCAAGCTTTAGATTTTTATCAAAATCACGGATATCAAGTCTACGGTACATTGGACAATGTTGGAAGGGATTATGAACACTACTTTTTAAAGAAGAATCTTTCATTGAATAACCAAATTTCCTTCTAACAATTTTAATATTAAATCTTGATAAAAATAAATTTTTGTGAAAATTAACCAACAACCCTTATATTCAGTATTAAAAAGTTGTAATTGTAATCACTTAGTCTTCATTATTTTTACAATTGCAACTTATTCTTTTTTACAAAATATATGATTATTAATTAAATTTCTGAAAGTGTACTGAATAAATATGGTGAACTTTATTAAAAATAAACGACTCCTTTTCCTTCATAAAACCATTTTTTTCAGCCACACGAATGGATGGTCCATTTTGAGGATCAATAATACTTATTAATTTTTCTTGTCCTAAATGTGAAAATCCATATTCCACACAACCTTTAGCTGCTTCAGTTGCATATCCTTTAGACCAATATTTTTTATGAATATGGTAACCCACTTCAACTTCGGTTTTTCCATCAACTATTTGTTTAACGAGGCCACAATCTCCAATTAATTCTTTCGATTCTTTTAAACAGACAGCCCATAAACCATAACCATCTTCTTGATATCTTTGTATATTTTTTTTCAATCCAATTTTTAGTTTGTTCTAAATTAAATGGTGACGGATAATTTTTCATTGTTTCAGCATCTGAAAAAATTGGATAAAGGACAGAAATATCATCAACATTTAATTCTCGTAATTCTAACCTTTCTGTTTCCATAATTATCAATATAGTTCCCTCCTTGAATATGTAAATTGTTTTTCCTTATTCTAAGTTTATAACAATATATACCAGACTTGCTAGAATTTGTGAACGCCATTTATTTTTAAGGTTTATGTAAGAATTAAGTTTCTTAGGAATATATTTAAGGTAAGTAAGACGATGCTCTATTAACTCTCTTTCAAGTGAGGCTCATTAATTACGTACTACTTGCCATTAAAATAATAAACGGTACTGCTACATAAATTTCTCATTAAAAACAGACATTGAAAATATGCTTAGTATTTCACCAAATTTATTAATGGAGGGACAGTGAATGCAGCTACAAAGAAAATCGTCTTGGTTACTTGCATTATTAACTCTAGTAGCGGTTATTTCAGTGTATTATTTGATGAATCCAACAAAACAATCACAACAGGAGATTGCCCTAAAAGAAGATACAGATCAAAAAGCAACAATACAGAATGTGACAAAGGAAGTTTCTTCTCCAAGCCCTTTATTTGAAGAAACGCGCCTACAAGTTAGTAACGAGAGGAACCAACTTCGCCAAAAGTTAACGCAACAAATTACGTCAGATGGGTATTTTGCTGAAGAAAAAAATAAGGTATCTATTGAAATTGATACTCTCAATAAAGAAGAATCTACAGAAACGATGCTTGAGATGCAAATTAAGGCACTAGGCTATCTCGATGCTTTAGTACGCATAGAAGGCGAAGAAGTTTCTGTAACAGTGATGGCAAAGGATCTATCAAAATATCAAGCAAATGAAATTATCTATCTGGTAAAAAAAGAATACGGTGGTACAAATGTGCAAATTAAATTCGGTGCAAATAATTATTGAAAGGTTTGGAAAAGCGGGGTTCATTTTTATGAAAACAGCGTTACAAGAGATCATCCTCGTTCATCAAAATTATCAAGACAATCAGCCTTTGCTAAAATATATCAATTATTATACAAAACTTATATTATTCAGACTCATCAGCATAACGTGAGGTTGATTTCCGTTCCGACTGGGCGCTTTCTTGAGGGCGCCGGAGCATCAGATATTTTTTGTGCGAAAGCGATTCATGGATATTTTGCTTTTATCGTGCTTTATTTCTCTACATAGGGTGGATATGATGGGGAAAAATAAGACCACCACCATGAAGTGGTCTTTATAATATCCCTGTACAATTTAAACAGTCTTATTAACATCTATGTAAGGCTTTCAAATCGATTGTTCTTATAATTGATGAATAAATCTTTTTATTGTGCGTTCTGTAGATTTATTTTGTTCAATATATTTTTCGGAAACTGTTGAAAAATGCCCTTTTGCAACCCTCTAGCCTTCCCTAAATTACACACCGTCTAATACATCTTGGTTATTAAATTGCAAAAAGGCAGTTGAAAATAAGATTCAATCGAACTTTCAACTGCCAACTCAAATATTATTTTATTTGTACGCATTAAATATTACAGGGTTGTTTTTCAATTACATTTTGTTACAGTGTGAACTGCGTTTTTTATTTGTTCTGCTCCTCTAAAAACTAGAGACTAGAGACTATCAAGGACTAGTAGGAGGAGTAAGTCCTAAAAGAACAGGAGTTATTACAGTGCTACCAGCTCCAAGGCGGACTTGTTGAACTTGCAGTACTTTTACAGTTAATTCAAGCACGATTTTTTCACGTAATGTGTCGAAAGTGCCTTCTGGAGCTGCCATAATTGGTGAAAAATCAAGTTCAAAGAAGTTTGCAGCTACTAATTCGCCAAATGGTTGTTCATTGTATTTAACGAGATTTTGGAAGAAAGCCTTATCCAATCGAGCATCCATTTGCGTAGTTTCATTAAGGAAGTTCGCTTCGGCAAACTCAGAAATTCCTAAGATCGGAGAAGGACCTCCTGTTGTTTGTGGGAAAGTAAGGTCTGTAAAACCAGAAAAGTCAACATCAGCAATTCTATCTTGGAGTGCCCCGTTACATGCTGCTGAAGCATATTCTATATTTTTGCGAATATGTCCCGCTACAAATAATTTAGCTCTTGTTACTCTAAAAAAGTCAGTGCCGGCAATACGTGCAAAAGCAACCGGTACTAGTTTCACTTGATTCAGGAATACATTTTTTTTCACTCGTTTAATTTCAGTTGCAGCAGGACTAAGCGTAATATCCGCCTCTACAGCAATTTGAAGTGTTGGTTCTGCAAGTACAACTGGAACTTTAATAGTTGGAGCCGTTACCGGTGTAGCGACTAGTGGAGTAATTTCACTAGTTAATGGGATTTGTTCAGTTGATGTTACTGGACAAGGGTCGACTTGACTAACTTGATTATTTAATTGATCACTCAAAAAATTCCCTCTTTTCATTTTTTTAGTATTAGAGAGCGCTCTCTATATTGCTAGAATATGTAGCGATTAAATCTATGTATGGACGTGTATACTAGTTTTTTCTGATTTTTAAAAAGGGATTTTTGAAACTAAAAGATAAGAATGAACATCAAAATGCTAGGTACTCATCATTTTGAGCACCTGGTTTTAATTGTTTAGTTACCTTTTTTGACTGGAGAATTTCAAGAAAATGATAGTTCATTTTATAAGTATCCCTCCAACAATCCAGTAAACGGCGTGTTAGTAAATAATAAAACATTTGTTTAAAGACGATAGTTCTCCCTGGACCATCGTTTCCTGAATTGGTAGTAAATCAAAAATAGTCATTTGTTCTTGTTGCTCCATATATTCAAAATGATTCATACCAACATACTTAATACGTATTCCCTTCAACCGCTATAATTCGCTCATTGACTAAACTTGTATCACATAACTCCAAGCATTTATTGCGGTTATTTCTTTTTACCACTCCAGCCAATTCACAGATTAAGCCTATTTTGTTACTTTTCTACGTAATCCAACTTCTCCAAATTCTTTATAGGTACCAACGCTCAATTTGTGAATGATTTGGTATGTCATGTTTTTTCGCTAAAAATTTATAACCTAAAGGACCTTTCATATATTCATTAACCACATTTATTTGAATTCTTCACTGTATTTCGCCATTTTAAAAAACACCCTAAAGTTAGATTTTGACTCTAACTTTAGGGGTGCAGGACCTTTGGATTAACCAAAAGGACGATTCATCTCGTGTTACAATCTTTAGTCTTAATAGATTTTGCTAGCGTGAATTAAATTTGTTTTTCGAACCTTTTAAGAGCCTCAGACATTCTGTTAATAATCTCATCAACCTGTTGGCTTGTAATAATAAGTGGTGGAGCAAGAGCAACCGTATTTGTTCCCTTCCAATCGAAGTAACGCAATTGCAGCCCTAAGTCCATGCATATATCTGTATACAGAGCTGCGGCGTGTACCGACGGATCAAATGAGATGCCGTTTTCAGGATCTTTAACTAGCTCAATACCGGCAAGTAGACCAAGACCTCTTACATTCGTTATATGTTTATGATTGCTTTCGAGATACTTAAGTCCTTTTAATAATTCTTCACCGCGAAGTCTACTATTCTCAACAATTTGATCTCTTTCTAATATCTCAAGTGTCTTCAAGCCAACCGCGCAAGCCATTGGATGTCCACTATATGTGAATCCATGGAACATCATTTCATCTGATTGAATAAATGCTTCTCTTACATGCTCTCTCATAATTACGGCACCCAGGTGGGCGTAGCCACTTGAGATTCCTTTTGCAACACATAGAAGGTCCGGAACAATGTTCCAATTATCAACACCAAAGGTCTTTCCGGTTCTTCCAAACCCACAAATCACCTCATCTGCAATAAGCAAAATGTTGTGTTCGTCGCAAAGTTTGCGAACAGCTTGAAGGTATCCATCAGGTGGGAACCTTACCCCGCCTGCCCCTTGGATTGGCTCCAGAATGACAGCGGCTATGGTGTCGGACCCTTCTGATTCAATTATCCCACGAATAGAACGCGAGTAATTTGGATCACTTTTGTCACCAAGTTCTGCATTCAAAACATGCGCTGCAGCTGTAAGGAAGTTCGGAGCATTGGAAGTCGTAAATTTGTTGAATCCCTCGATTCCGGTAGCACTTGTAGCTCCTACTGTAACCCCATGGAATGATTGTTCAAGAGAAATAATTTTAGTTTTCTCTGGCTGACCTTTTACTTTCCAATAAAAACGGGCTAGTTTAAATGCAGTATCATTAGATTCCGAGCCTCCCGATGTGAAGAAGCATACATTCAAATCACCAGGTGCTAATGAGGCCACTTTCTGTGCTAAAAGAATAGCGGGCTCATTGGATTGTCCGCTGAATGAAGAGCTGTAAGAAAGCTTTAACATCTGCTGTTTCGCTACCTCAGCAAGCTCTTCATTCCCATAGCCAAGGTTAACATTCCAAAGCATCGAAACCCCATCAATACGCTCTTTCCCCTCTATGTCTTTCAGATAAATTCCTTTGCCTTCTGTAAAGATTGTTGAAGGCCCTGATAAATAATGAGCTCTTGGTGGTGTGGTTGGATGCAAATAATGTTTTTTATCAAGTTCTGATAATTCCAATTTGCTTAGGTTATGTCGCTTTGTAACGTATTGCATATTTTATTCCTCCTTTAATAGACAAATATAATTAAGCCTTCCTAGTGCTAGTTGCCATATCCATAAATCCTTCCAAGCGGTTAGTTTATATAGAGATATTGTTTTAAAAATTAATTATCGATTTTATGAAGTTACCCTTTCACACTCTAATAGGCTCTCAATAGGGGTATATAGATGGGGTAATGCCTATCCGATTTTCATTGTTTTTTATTTCCTTTGGTACGCCAATAATCATATGTTTCTCTCCTTGCTCTACGATATTGTCTGAGTAGGTATAAAGATTGTTATTTTATTTAACTAATATTCTGCCCTTCTATATCTGTTAAGAGTTTCTTGGATTCTTTGGAATACATGGATCGAATCGCGAAATAACAAACACCAATTCCCATCCAGGTAAATCCAACTATTTTTCCGGTTGTTGAAAGCCCCCACAAGATATAAAGACAAACTAACATCCCAATTAATGGAATAATCAAATATTTAATAATATTTTTTTGCTTATTTTTTAAATAGTAATGATTAATTACACAAATATTCACGAAAGCAAATCCTAATAATCCACCAAATGCAACTAAGTCGGATACAATTTGCAGATTCAAAGATACTGCACCAATCATTCCGATGATTGACATTAATAAAATATTATTAATCGGTGTTTTATACTTTGGATGGATATAGCTAAAAAATTTTTGAGGGATGACATTGTCACGTCCCATCCCCAAGAGCAGACGACTTGAAGCTGATTGGCTAGCTAAGGCGCTTGCAATTCCAGATGCGATAATCGTAAGTGTAATATAAGTCTGGAGAAACCCGCCCCCTATAGTCTCTAAAACGGTGAAGAAGGCTGTGTCGGGATTATCAATAGCTAAATAGTTTCCTACAAGAATCACTGCTAAATAAGTTACGGAAACATAAAATACCGTTTGAATGACACAGGTAAACAAAATGGCCAAACCAATTTTATTGCCCCCTACGTTCGTCTCTTCAGCCAAGGTTGTAATAGCATCAAAACCTAGGTATGCGACAATAACAATAGCTGCCCCGCCAATAACTGCTCCTATCGAAAATGAATCATCATCATAAATTGCCTTATAGTTTATTAAAGTTAAATCACCCATTACAATAAAGTGAATTGCGCTGGAAACGAAGGCAATCACCGCGATAATCATGAGGAGCACTAAAACTAAATTCAACTTAACTGCTATATCAATTCCAATTATATTTACAATCGTGATTGGGATAGCGAAAATGAGAACCCAACCCCAAACCGGAATGCTTGGTACAAGGGCGTTTGCAAAACTTGCACTGATCAAAAAAGTTAGCATAGGTATCAACAGATAATCAAGGAGCATTCCCCATCCAGCTATAAATCCTATTTTAGGGTGTAGCGCCTGATGGGCGTAGGTATAGGTTGAGCCTGCAACTGGGTATACTTCAACCATTTTACCGAAACTGTACGCCGTAAATAACATTGCAACAAAACCAAGAACATATGAGAGGACAGAATGGCCCTGAGATACCAACGTGATAATTCCAAACATTGACATCGCTGCAACTGGTGCCATAAAGCCAAGACCAAAAATAACTAAATCTCGCATCTTTAAACTTCTTTTTAGACTTTGCCCATCTGATAAAATTTGAATGTTCTCTACTGATTTTTGTGTTTCTATAATCCCTACCCCCGTTGGCGTTATTATAATTTTGTTATTTATACAAAGCGTTACCCTCCATACCAATTCAAAACTTTTTCATTCAAATCAACTCAGGCATGCTGTGTCTAACTGGCGCAGCTCTATAGAGCAAACGGCCATGTTTAGATGGATCCATTTCGGCCTAATGCCTTCCTAGCAGTTTTGACTGCAAGGTCCACATCTTCCGGTCCGGTCCCGGATAATACGGCATTAATTTTCCAGTTATAGGATTAATAGACTGAAATATTCCATCTGACACAACCTCAACCCGATTACCATTTATAAATAGTTGGTGTTTCGTCATTCCTCTGACTCCCCTCTTTTGTTTTGTCGATTGCCAATTTTTTCTTTGAACTGTAGTAGGAAAAATAAGCATTCTTTATATTAATTACAGATTATCAGCTTAAGATAATTTGATATTGTAAAAATTGGAACATTCTGAATTTTAATCCGAAATTCTTCAAATATGCGCATGCTGGGCGCACTTAAAAAAGCAATTACTTAAATAAGTAATTGCTTTAGCTATACAAGCATTATTTAGCTGGTTTTCAGGCAGCCTTTTTGCCCAGTTAATTGATAAGGTGTCATGCATCCAAAATTCCGAAACTCATGAATCAAATGGGCTTGGTCATAATAACCATTCTCATAAATAACATCATTTAACGTAAAGTGGGTTGTCCTCAGAAGCATATTTAGTGATGATTGAAATCTTACTATTTGGCTAAATAATTTTGGGGAAATTCCAATATGGTCTTCAAATTGTTTTCTTAAATATCTAGTTGAATATCCTACTTCTTCTGCAAGTTGAGTTATGGTAATATTACCTCTTGTCGCGTATATATTATATAATGCTTGTTTTATTAGTTTAGTTAATTTATTATTCTCAAAAATTTGACTTCCCAATATTTCAATGAATATATTGATTCTCTCCATAAAACTTTCGTCGGTTACTACCCTTTCAAAGATATTCGTATTTACAGGAAGCATTTCATTTAAGGAAATTTCTTTATCTGTAAGGTCTTTTATACCGAATTTTACTTTCTTAATATCTAGACATGGCAGAAAACGAATACCAAAGTAAGTACTGTTTGGGAGAAGGTTAATCACTCTACTTTTAGTAACGCTTCCACAAATATTACCGTAATGCTGATCACAATTAATGAGAATATCGATACACCCATCCGGGATAACAGAAATTTGACTACTTACCCCTCCCATTTTAAATTGGTAAAACAGAATAAATGGTTGATTTGGTTTAATTCTAACTTTTTGTTCAGTATAGTAATCTGTCTGAAATTCAAAGTCAGGCTGAGATGGCAAGTAACTAATTATTTTCGAATTTAAAGGACTAATCAACTTTATACCCCCTGTAATACAAATTAGTAAACGCTTACAAATTGATGCTTAATATGTGATTATTTCCTCGGTTAATCGAATAACAGCTAAATCAACGGTTTACTACTTTTCTTTACAAGGAGTTAAGATATGATGAACTTCTATCTTAATTCCTATTTTTGGCATAAAAATAGCCACCTTCATTTTAAGAAGTAGCTATTCTTCATTTAGAAATACCATGCCAGAAAATTTTCCAAGACACATCAAGCCTTAAATCAAATTTCTCTATACTTGAGTAAATCAACTCAACTAACAGTAAAATAAGTGTAATAAAAAAAGGAAGAATAATCAATAAAACTTTTAGAAAATTTAGACAATTATTCAACTTCCCTCAGTGTTACTTATTTTTCATTTGATGAAGATGGTTATTTCTTTATTGTAGATCGAAAAAAAAGATGTAGTCATTAGAGGTAGACCTATTTATCCAAGGGAATTTGAAGAAGCTTTTTATTCATACCCCTAGTTATTTTGCAAGGGGCATTGGAGTTCCTGATCCAATCATGGGCGAAAAATTAAAGGCCTTTTATTCGATAAAAATCCAATAAATCATATTGATGAAGAAGAATTAAGAAACTATTGTAAATTACATTTGCTCCATATAAAATCCCTAAAACCTTTGACAAAGTAGACGAGTTACCAATAACGAATAGCGGGAAAATTTTAAAACAGCAAGTAAGAGCGCTTTCCCATTCATAAACATTATCGGTAGCTAAGTTTAAAGCCTGTATCCCTTGCCAACTCAAGGTTACAGGCTTTTCTAACAACAGGTTTAATAACGGTTCAATGTTTTATTGAGTATTAATATCCTCGTAATTTGAATTTCCTTCAATCCTAAAACGGATAATCTAATTTACTTGTCTGTACAGATACCCATTTCGTAACAGTAAACTCATCTACAATCCATTCATATCCAAAACGCCCAATTCCACTTTGTTTCATTCCACCAAATGGAACATTTCCTTCTAGCACTGCAGGCATATCATTTATATGTGTTGTACCAGATTCGATCTCAAGGGCTAATCTTTCCCCTCTTTCTAAGTCACTAGTTATAATGGAAGAGGATAATCCATATTCCGTGTCATTAGCAAAACGAATGGCCTCTTCATCACTTTCAGCCGGAATAATTTGTGCAACAGGACCGAAGATTTCACAAGATGCAAGACTTGAATCATTAGGTACATCAACAAATACAAATGGAGAAATAACATTCCCTGTACGGTCACCTTCTACAGCAACTTTTAATCCACTTTCCTTTGCTTTATTTACTAAGTCCATGATTTTATCAGCTTGTTTTTCATTTATAACAGGTCCAATAATTGTGTGAGGGTCCTTGGGGTCTCCTACTGTTAATCCCTTTACTTTTTCTACGTATCTAGCAACAAATTCATCATAAATATCTCTATGAACAATAATTCGGTTTGTAATCGCACAGATTTGGCCACTGTGCAAAAATTTCCCGAAGATGGCTACTCTCACTGCTTGTTCAACGTCGGCATCTCTTAAAACTACTAAAGGATTATTGCCTCCAAGTTCTAATGCCATTTGTTTTAATGTTCCGCCTGTTACCTTATTAATATGTTTTCCTACTGCAGTTGATCCTGTAAAACTGATAAACGAAGAATTCGTATTTAACAGGAATTCATCTCCTGATTCTTGAAGATCGGTTAAAATTGAATTAAACACTCCAGCAGGAAGTCCTGCTTCTTCGAAAGCCTTTGCAAAAACTTGTCCACCAACTATTCCCACTTGGAGATCTGGTTTATGAACAACACTGTTCCCGAGAGCAATGGCAGGGAAAATTGTTCTTGTTGCCATGTTAAATGGAAAGTTAAAAGGGGTGATGGACGTAATAACACCTAAAGGTAATCGATATACACGGCTAACCTTTCCTGGTGTAGTAGATGCATAATTTTTGGGTGTGTATATTGCATCAACCATATTAATAGAATCTTTTATGTCACTAACCCCAAAGCCAAACTCAATATGAGCTTTAAGTAATGTTCCACCTGTTTCTCGTGTAATTAATTCCAAAATCTGCTCTTTATTTTTCTCTAAATAGTCTAATGCTTTCGTTAAAACCTCTCTTCTTTGTTCTGGAGTGGATTTAGCCCATTCCTTTTGTGCTGCTTTTGCTTTGTGATAAGCGTCTTTTATTTGCTCTACATTCGCTAATTCTACAGATGTAATAGTTGACTGATCATATGGATCCTTTATTGAATAAGTTCTTTTACTATCACCCTCTACCCATTGACCTCCAATATAACTTTTGTTTATTTCACTTGCCCATTCAATGCAGTTCACATCTAAAGCCTGATTCTTTGTCATTTAAAGTCCCCTTCCTGAAATGAAAATCTATACTTAACGCGATGTAACCTAAATTGTAAGCGGTATTAATCGTTTTTTATTGTAAAAAGCGGAACTATACTTATCAGGATGATAATCGCTAATAGAAGCAAAAAATCAAAAGAATGGGAATAAATGACACATAGAGCTAACACAGGTGCCAGACCATTTAATCAATAAAACAACAGTAATGAAGATAGTAGATTAAAAATCTAGAAAACTTCTTTTAGCCAAATTTAAAGCTATTACCTTTAACGCAGATTGACTTTCAGCCTTCTTACTTTTTAAAACGCTTATGAATATTGTTATACTTGTAAGTACCTTCCTCACTGAATTCAATCAATTCCATAGATAATGCCAGATATCGCCTAGTAAATAGATCAGCAAAATGATCCTTGATTACTTCGAATAGTTCGTCACAAGTTTCTTTCTTATTTTCAGCCGATCTTCCCGCCCCAATTTTTAATATAGCATGAACAAATGCATCATCTTCTGCCCCATCTGCTACTCGGTAATCTTGAAGTTCAACTGCTCTTGATCGAATTCCACCAGTCGGAAAAAGATTACTACGGCTAATCAAAACATCATTCACTTTTTTAAGCAAATTCGGAATGTCTGCTTCTTTCTTTATGTTATCGGTATACTCAACAATAAAATGCGGCATGTTTTCATCCCTTTCACTGACTAAAAATGGCGTTATCACTTTCAGTTCTTAAGAAATGTTTTTCACTAATAATAGTATTTACTAGTCGTCCCACTCCTTCAATTTCAGTAATGACTTCATCTCCTTCCTTTGTATCAACTAAGCCCTCAGGCGTACCAGTAAGGATAATGTCGTTTTTATTTAATGTCATAAAACTACTTAAATACTCAATTAATTGCGGAATACTAAAAATCATATCTTTCGTTGTGCCTTCCTGCGTAACTTTTCCATTTACATAAGTACGCAATGTAAGATTCATAGGATCTTCAATATCTTTTGCATCGACTAGCCATGGACCGATTGGTGTACAAGTATCTCTATTCTTTACTTTTAAGTTCGGACGATAATAGTTTTCTAAATAATCACGGATGGCATAGTCATTTGCAACGGTATATCCTGCTACATAATCATACGCATCTTCTCGTTTAATGTTAGACCCTGAACGCCCAATGACAACTGCAAGTTCACATTCATAATGCATATTGGTAGCATCAGCCGGTCGGTAAGTCTGACCTCGATGACCAATAAAAGTATTAGGACCTTTTAGAAAAACTAAAGGTTCTGTTGGTGCTTGAAAAGCAAGTTCCTTTGCATGATCTGCATAATTTAGTCCTAAAGCAAAAACGGTTCTAGGTTGGACAGGCGGTAGCCAGTCCACTTCCTCCTCAGAAACAATTTGTCCATTATCAAGTTTAAGATGACCATCATCTGTTTCAATTGCGTGATGAATGACATCCTGAAATACTACACGTGCATGTTTCATAATAATCGCGCTCCTTTACAAAACAATGAGATTCTCATTTAACTGTATTTTCTAAATAACCGATTCCATCGATTTCAATTCGTACTCGATCTCCCTTTTTAACAAGCGGAGGATTTTCAGGTACCCCAACTAGTAAAACATCTCCCTCATATAGCGTCATAAATTCCGAAATTTCAGAAATCAATCGTGATACAGGACGAATTAAATTGGCCGTTGTATTCTTTTGTTTTAATTCATCGTTAACGAATACAGTAATCGTCAACTTATTAGGGTCAGCGATTGCATCTCGTTTAATAATCCATGGACCTACAGGGCAAAAGTTATCTCTTGCTTTTTGTTTAATAGCTGGTCGATAAAAACTCTCATGTGGAATACTCACATCATTTACAATGGTGTATCCTAATACATAATCTAAAGCTTTTTCTTCTGTTACACGAGTAGCATTTTTCCCAATGACAATGCCTAATGAGGCACCTACTTGCAGATGAGATGTATCCTCGGGTAATGGAATTGAAGATTTAAATCCAGTAATGGTGTTCACCGGTTTTATATATAAGACAGGCGCTTTGGGAGGCTGTTTATAAGGTTCTTTAGTTAAAGATGAACCTAATGCCTTAAGCTCGCCACTATAATTTAATAAAGCCCCATATACTGTACCCGAAATTGGCGCCTCCAAAGAGGACTGTTCTACTGTTAAATTTCTATCACCGAGAATAATTGTATTGCTTTGAGGATCTACTTCCACTTCTTTTGTGTGAAGGGTTTCACTAAATTTAATAATTGCCTTACTCATAACTATTCACTCCTCTCATAAACTCGTAAATTCTTCTGATGCTTACTTAATCTTATTGAACTTGCAAAACGATCATTAATGATTAACTACACCTTTAACATCATTACCTATATTTGACTTAACGATAATTTCTGAAAAATTATCCTCTACATTTTTTGACTTACGGGACCCTATTAATGTACCAATATAGCAGCCTAAGAAACCTAACGGTATAGAAAGAATTCCTGGTGATGCAAGAGGGAAAATAGGCTTACCAGTAAATAAGGCTACACCTGGTTCTGGATTCCAAACATTTGGACTTAACATAACTAGACCAATAGTGCTAATTAATCCTATAAGCATCCCTAAGATTGCTCCAGTTTTGTTGAATTTTCTCCAAAAAATAGTTAATAAAATAACTGGTAAATTCGAACTCGCTGCTAATGTTAAAGCGATTGACGCTACAAAGGCAACATTAAAATTTTGAAGAAATAATGATAAGGCAATGGCGATAGCAGTGATGACAATCGATGCAAGACGTACCATAAACATTTGCTGTTTTTCGGTTGCTTTCCCGTCTTTTAAAATTTCGTTATAAAAGTCATGGGAAAATGCTGTTGCTCCCGTAACTACAATTCCAGCAACAACTGCAAGAATAGTAGCAAAAGAAACCGCAGAAATGAAAGCAAACATAAAATCTCCGCCAATATACTTTGCTAATAATGGCGCTGCCATATTCCCTGCTGGGTTAGCCTCTATAATATTCGAAGTTCCAACTAGCTTTGCTGCTCCAAACCCAAGGAAGATGACCATAATATGGAATAGTCCCATGATCCACATAAGCCAAACAACTGACTTTCTGGCAACCTTAGCATTAGGTACCGTTAAAAAGCGAACTAATACATGGGGTAGACCCGCTGTCCCAAGAATGAGCCCAAGTGTTAAAGAAGCTGCATCCCAACCGTTTTTATATTTCAAACCAGGATTTAAGAAATCAATTCCAAAAGGAGTGGCGGTTTTCATATCAGTAAAAATGCCAATAAAATTAAAATTAAATTTCCACATAACCATGACAAACATAATAAAGGTTCCACCTACTAAAAGAACGGCTTTAATAATTTGAACCCAGCTTGTTGCGGTCATTCCTCCAAACAAAACAAAAGCTAACATAGCAACACCAACAATAAGGACTGAAGTATTATATGGAATACCTAATAATAATTTAAATAAAGCTCCTGCAGCAACAAGCTGTGCAAGCATATAAAAAACCGAGATGATTATTGTATTGAAGGCAGTTACACCTCGTACTTGTTTAAACTTAAATCGAGCAGTAATCATATCACCTAACGTATATTTCCCAAGATTCCTTAATGGTTCTGCAACTAAAAATAAAATGACAAGAAAAGAAACTAGGGCACCGTACATGAGGAAAAATCCGTCATATCCCGTTAAAGAAAAGGCTCCAATTAACCCTAAAAAGGTAGATGCAGACATAAAGTCTCCAGCTAAAGCAAGTCCATTTTGCCTAGCAGTCAGACCACCTCCAGCTGTATAAAAAGAACCCGCCGTTTTTGTTTTTTTGGAAGCATAGTACGTAATGAAAAGTACCCCTATTGACATGAGTACAAAAAGAAGAATAATATCCCATCCCATATGTCTACAGCCCCTCCTTTACTATGATTTGCTTTACTTTTTCGTCAAATTCAGCAGACTTCTTTACATAAACACTGCATACCCCAAATGACATAAAGATAATTGAAATACCGTAAATCCACGCCAACGTAATGTCTCCTATTACTTGGACGTTTAATATATTTGTAAACAAGGCTAGGAATGGTAAAGCTAGTGAATAAACCAAATAAAAAATTGTGTATGAAATAATAAACTTTTTCTTATTTAAAAGTAGTTGTTTAAAATCCTCCGAAGTGGAAATTTTGTCATAATCTATTTGTTTGTTGTCTTGTTGTTCGATGTCTTTTTTTACACTACTCTGTTCTTTTACTAGCTCCAAATTGATAGCACCTCTTTCCTAATCATTTAATAGGGTTCTTAAATGCTTCTAATTCTTCGATTTTTAATTTCTATTAAAAACCACTAGTTTTAGCTCTGTCATTTCCTCTACAGCATATTTTATTCCTTCTCTTCCAACTCCACTTTCCTTCACACCACCATATGGCATGTTATCTACACGAAATGTTGGAATGTCATTAATCATTACGCCTCCAACATGAAGGTTTTCAGCTGCAGTTAACGCTGTATGAACATTATCCGTGTAGATTCCCGCTTGGAGACCATATCGCGAATCATTTACTTGCTCAATTGCTTCCTCTACTGCTTGAACTTTATTGATGATCACAATTGGAGCAAACACTTCTTGACACGAAACTTTTAAAGAAGATTCTGCATTTAATAATACTGTTGGCAATAAAATATTCCCTTTTGCGATTCCTCCAGTTGCTACTTCTGCTCCATGTTGTTTCGCCTCATGAATCCAATCTAAAGTACGTTCCACATCTCCTTTTGAAATAAGCGCTGAAACATCCGTACTTGGATCTAAAGGGTCACCAATTTTGAGTTGTTGAGTTGCTTCAACGAATTTTTGCACAAATGTTTCGTACAAACTTTCATGAATATAAATTCGTTGTAATGATATACATACTTGACCTTGGAAAGAAAAGGCTCCCTTCACACAACGGTTAATAATTGAATCAATATCGATCCCTTTATCAATAATAACGGCTGCATTTGAACCCAGTTCTAATGTCACGCGCTTCAGTCCTGCTTTGTTTCGAATACCAATGCCAACAGCTGGGCTTCCGGTAAATGTAATAGCTGCAACTCTATCATCGGTCACGATTTTATCCCCCACGACTCTTCCGCTTCCAGTAATCACATTAAGAGCTCCATTAGGTAAACCAGCCTCCTGCAACAACTCTGCTAAAAAGAAAGAAGATAGTGGAGTTTGACTTGCTGGTTTTAATACAATTGTATTTCCTGCGGCAATGGCAGGACCTACTTTATGGGCAACTAAATTCATCGGGAAATTAAATGGAGTAATCGCACCAATAACCCCAATAGGTTCACGCACCGTATATGCTACTCGTTTTTCTCCACCTGGTGCAGCATCCAATGGAAGTGTTTCTCCATGAATTCGCTTTGCTTCTTCAGCTGCAAACTTATACGTTTGTATTGTCCGTTTCACTTCATCGATTGCAGTAGCAATTGGTTTAGCTGCTTCTAAAGCGATAATTTCTGCAGCTTCATCTAAACGCTTCTCAAACAAAGCTACCAAACGTTCCAAAATAGCTGCACGTTCGTGAGCTGGCATTTTCGCCATTACTGTTTTTGCACGAACTGCAGCTTCAATTGCCTCATTGACTTCTTTTTCATTAGCCTTAGGAATATATGCAATAACATCTCCAGAGTATGGAGATGTTAGAGATGCATGTTCAGTGGCTTCTTTCCATTGACCATCAATGTATAAGTTTTTCTTTCTTGCTTGCACTTTTAAATTCATATTCTACTCCTTTCTGTTATAGCCTACTATTCATTAGATCACTAGCTCATCTTTTTTCATGTATTCATTCATTCCGTATGACTCATTCTGCTTGCCATATTTATAATCTAGCCACTTTACCTTCATCCGCTTCTTGTATGGGTATACAGAACAATCTTTTAATTGTATTAATAATGAAGGGTGTTGCTCATTTAAAGATATTTGGTGGCAGGTTCCATCATAATGATTACCATCTATTTCAACTTGAATATGGTAAATACCAGGTTTAGGCATTCGGTATCTCTTTTTTACTATTAATTTAAGAAACTGATGATTTTTGTAAAAAAGGGAACTTTGATTCACTTCTCCACTCATTTCATAAAAATCG
Organism: Lysinibacillus sp. NPDC059133; assembly: GCF_042755925.1. Classification (NCBI taxonomy): domain Bacteria; kingdom Bacillati; phylum Bacillota; class Bacilli; order Caryophanales; family Bacillaceae; genus Lysinibacillus; species Lysinibacillus sp. NPDC059133. The sequence continues at coordinate 102,268 of NZ_JBHZDH010000007.1, forward strand.
CCAAGGTACATAGGAATCTTATGCACATGACCTTCATCAAGCAATTTTCGGATTGCTGTTGAACTAATTTTTTCATCATCATGTTGGATCTTTGGAACAGTCGTTACTTCCAAACTTCCGGGATTATACTCTGATAAGGTTTTCATATTACCGAGTCCTTTATAGCCATAATGATAATCAAAGCCTGCTACAACATGTATACATCCAAGTCCTATAATGTATTGTTCAACAAAATCGTTTGGAGAAAGACGGGCAAACTCAGGGCTAAACTCAACAACAAATAACTTCTCAACACCCAGCTTTTCAAATCGATCTTCCTTCAAAGGAAGCGGAGTTAAATAAGTCATTGGCTCCATATGAGGAAAGAGTATATCTTTTGGGTGCGGATAAAACGTCATAACACCAAAGGCGCATTGTTTTTGCACAGCCATTTGTTTTGCTGTTTCAAGAATTCTTTGATGACCGATGTGAACGCCATCAAAAAAACCAAGTGCCAAAACACAAGCTTCCATTTCAGTGAACTTTGATTTATCAATTGAACTTTTGATATAAATTGTCTCCATCTCTTGCCCTCTCCTTTTTATGTTAAGTTAACTGCGGTGCAGTGAGCTGGCCATATTTTCCTGCAAAGAATGTCAGAGGATTTCCTTCACGAAGGACAATGTCTTCTACTTCTCCAAGGAACAGCGTATGGTCACCAGCTACTTGCTTTCCATATACATTGCATATAATATTTGCCAGTGCATCCTTTACTACCGAGATTTCGTTTAGGCGGTCAAATTCTGGTTCACGCTTTTCTTTAATCTGGCCGGCGAATAACATAGAAACTTCTTGCTGGTCTTCCGATAAAATATTCACCGCAAATTTACCGGAGCGGTTAATTTTATCCAACATTTTCGCATTTTCTTTAATCGATATTAGTACGAGTTTCGGATTTAGCGACACTGACATGAAGGCATTTGCTGTCATGCCATGAGGCTCTCCATCAATGTCCGTTGTAATAACTGTTACGCCGGTTGCAAATTTACCCATGGCATCTCGAAATGTACGATCATCCATTGAAATTCCTCCATTCTTTTTATTTATATAACTAATTCTGGTTTGCGCTGTGCAAGGTTTGGTGTCGTCGATTGAATTTGTTTATTGGTTTCAATATCTAAAAAAGGAGATGTTTCATTAAACCAGCTGTCCGGTGCTTTTGCCCCCCATAATGTTTGACGACGTGGGTCATTTAAATCCCATCGAATTGGCTCGAAGTCATTGTCACTTGTTAAGTAATCTCCGTTATACAGCTCGATGCGGTATCCATCTGGATCTCTTAAATACAAGAAGAACGCATTGGATAAGCCGTGGCGTGCTGGACCTCTTTCAATGTTCTCTGAATAGCCAAGAGAAGCTAAAACATCGCAGCAGTGAATTAGAGCAAGTGGATCCGGTAGCCAGTAAGCAAAATGATGAAGTCACGGACCATCTCCGTTCATAAAGGCTTGATCATGCACGGTCTGTTTGCGGTGGAGCCACGCAGCCCAGATATTGCCATCTTCTATAGTTGTATATTCAGAACATGCAAAGCCTAGCTCGTTGATAAAGAAGTTGTAAGCTTTTTCTACATCCGGTACAGCACAGTTTACATGGTCAATCCGCTGAATTCGGGCACCACTGTATAAGTCGTAGCGCTGAAGTAAGCGCTCTGCTTTTTCAATCTTGCAGAAAAATTCAAGAGGCATCCCTGAAATATCATGTACATGCAGTGCACGCCCAAGAGCATGCTGAGTTCCTTCCTTAAGCCACTTTGTTTTTAAGCCTTTTGATTGAAACAATTCAGCCAGACGGTCAAGATCTTCTTCTTTTTCTACTTTGTAACCGAGTGCGTGTACCCCTAACGTCTCGGACTTTTTAAGAACCAGGCTGTGGTGTGTATGTTCTTCAAGCCCTCTCAAATAAACACAGTCGTCCTTTGTTTCCGTTTCAATCATGCCGAGCGCTTTTACATAAAAATCTTTTGAACGGTCTAAATCCTTCACATTAATAACAGTTCTGGCAATACGAATGATATTGAAATCCATACTCCTCATCTCCCTTAGTCGATTAATTAGTTATTTTTAACTAACGCTTCTGATCGATCCAAAAATTCTTTTACACGATCAACATATTCCTGTTTGTCATACCCGTTATAAAGCGTACTTGCCATTCTAATTGGATCACCGAAGAAGAAGCGCTCATAAAGTGTTTGGCGAGTACCGAATGAACTTATACATACATCCCATGCCAAACGATAAAGTTTCACACGATTATAAGCATCCCCAGTGGCTGATTGTAAATACTTATCAAGATCCGGACGAATATCAGAATTGAAGTCTGATTCAGATGGAATCGCCATTAAGCCACTTGCACCCATTAATTGCATAATTTCTGTAAAGCGAGGGTAAATTTTTGGGAAGTAATGACGTGCTGCATTTAACGGTGCAAATTCTGGTGTCATAGTTCCCCATCTATCCACTTTTGCATTTGCTTCGGCAGCAACGACATATGCTTTCATCGTTTCAAGTGCAATAATTACCTCAGAGATTTTCTCCTGTATATGTTGGTATTGGCCAATATTAATTGTCTCTGCCATTAATTGAAGAATACCAAGTACAAACTCTGTTTTCGCGATATTTTTTGATACAACTTGATGTGTCATATGAACAACTGCATTACTTTCATTGTAGGCCTGGTTGCACACATTAACATCACCAAGGGCAAAGACTCGATTCCATGGAACGACAACATCATCAAACACAACAATGGTATCCATTTCTTCAAAACGAGATCCTAGCGGATGGTCGAAATGAGACTTACCATAATCAAAAGATTCTCGACAAATAAATTTTAAGCCTGGTGTGTTATTAGGAATAGAAAATGCAAATGCATATGGATTTTCTTCAGCTGATTGTTTTAACAAAGTAGATGGGAATACCATGATTTCATCGGTAATACCACCTTGAGTAGCAAGTAATCTTGCCCCTTTAATAACGACCCCTTCAGATGTTTTCTCTTTAATCCGTGCTGCAATATACGGATCTGGAAGCTGTGCTGAATTTACACCCCTATTAACTTGAGGCTGAATCAACGTATGTGTTAAAGATAAATCATTTTCACGGCAATACTCGTAGTAGTTGGCCATGTTTTCAGCATAGATGGAGTCCTGTTTTCCAAACATTTCTGCAGCTGAACCATACGCCATCATCCCGACATTAATGTAATCAGGGGAACGTCCCATCATGCCACCATTATATTTCGCCCATTCTTGCATCATTTTGCGACGTGTCAGCAAATCTTCTTTTGTTTTTGGCTGAATAAAAGATGTACCTACCCGTTCACCAGTTGTTGGAGATACATATGTCATGTAATCCTTTTTGTCTGGATCATGTTGCAAATCGTAAAGTTCTGCCTGAGTTTTCATAACTCCTTTAAAAGCTGGATGCTCAGAAATCTTCCCTTCTACTCGTTTGCCATCAATCCATATATTTGCCTGTGCATGATCAACTCTTTCGATATATTGCTTTCCTGTTTTTGCTGGCATTATTGTTTCCCCCTAAAAAAATAGTTTTTACTTCCCAAATTGCGGAATATGATGATCACCTATAGCAACATGGATTACCTTTGGTTCTGTATAGAATTCAAAAATTGCGTAATGACCACCCTCTCTTCCAATTCCACTATCTTTCGTACCGCCAAATGGAATTCGAAGATCTCGTACGTTTTGAGCGTTAATCCAAAGCATACCTGCTTCAATAGCATCCGCCATACGATGTGCTCGTTTTAAATCTTTTGTCCATACAAAGCCAGCTAGTCCGTAAGATACGTCATTTGCCATATGAAGTACTTCTTCATCTGTTTCAAATTCGATTATGGCCATAACGGGACCAAAGATTTCTTCCTGACATACTCTCATGTCATTTCTTGCATTTAATAAAAGTGTCGGTGGTACAAAATTACCTGCCTTTACCTTCTCCGAAACCACTCCCTGAACTACTTCACAACCTTCTTGTTTAGCGATTTCTATATATTTTTTTACTTTGTTGTAGTGATCTTTTTCAATTAGCGGACCAAGCTGAGTCGATGAATCCATTGGGTCACCGATTTTAATGTTAGCGACACGTGCTTTTAATTTTTCAACAAATTGATCTTTAATATTTTTATGCAAGAATACTCGAGAATTGGATGTGCAACGTTCCCCATTAAAAGAGAAAATCCCCCATATTGCTGCATCTAGAGCTCGTTCAAGATCTGCATCATCAAATACAATTAAAGGTGATTTCCCACCAAGTTCCATCGATGTTTTCTTTAAAGTATCCGCAGAGTTTTTAATAATAGTGGAACCTGTAGTCGTTTCACCTGTAAATGAAATCGCTTTCACATCTGGGTGAGCAACAAGAGCAGCGCCTGCTGTTTCTCCAAAGCCATGAACGACATTAAAGACTCCATCCGGAACTTGAGCTTTATGAATAATTTCAGCTAACTTATTTGCAGTCAATGGTGAAAGTTCAGCTGGTTTTAGCACAACAGTATTTCCAGTTGCTAATGCAGGCGCTACTTTCCAAGTCTCTAACATGAATGGGGCATTCCATGGAGTAATTAACCCTATAACTCCTAATGGTTTATAAACTGTATAATTAATGAATTCATCATCCATTGGGTAAGATTCGCCATGCAATTTTGTCTCAACCATTCGTGCGTAGAAACGGAAATTTTCTGCAGCACGTGCGGTTTGATTTCTTGTTTGGCTAATTGGCAGACCTGTATCTAATGATTCTAAGAAAGCAATTTCTTCAATCTCCTCATCGATGAGATCTGCAATTCTATTAATATATTTCATTCTTTCTTTCAATTTCATCTTGCTCCACGGACCATTCTCAAACGCTTCTTTTGCTGAAAGAACTGCTTGATTTATATCCGCTTCACGCCCCTCAGCGATATAGTTGTTTATTTCATTGGTAAATGGATTTTTATTCTCAAAAGAAGCACCTGATTTACTGTCGACAAACTGTCCATTAATATAGAGTTTTACATTTTCTACTTGCTTGTGTACGTGATTTTTTTGAGTCTCAGTTACTTGAACTTGCATGTTATTACACTCCTCATTCTTCTCTTACTCCTGTAACAAGGAGTAAGAGAATTTTTTTAGATTTCGAATGATTATTTAGTTACAATCTCATTTGATAAAATACCATATTGATTTAAAACTTCACGAATTTCGTTTTGAAGTGCCTCAGATGGTAAATCCATTGGTTTGCGTAAAACTGGCGTAATTTTACCCATCATGCCCAGCGCTGCTTTTACTGGTCCAGGGTTAGTTTCTTTGAATAACACATCATTTAATGTCATTAATTCAAAATGAAGATTTAAAGCTTTTTCAGTGTCGCCTTCCTCCCAAGCATTGTGCATTTCTGCTACTTTCGCTGGTGCAATGTTTGCTGTGGCGCTAATAGAACCTTTTCCACCGATTGTTAACATTGGGTAGCAAAGAAGTTCAATTCCCGAGAATAGACTAAAATCTCTCCCACAATTTAATAGCACCCGATTGACATGTTCAAAATCTTTATTTGACTCTTTGGCACCAATAATGTTCGGGCAATCTTCAACAAGTCGAGCCATTGTTGTTACTTCCATATTCACCCCTGTTCTTCCAGGAATGTTATAGATAATAATTGGAATATCCACGGCATCGGCAATAGTTTTATAGTGTTTATATAATGCTTGCTGGGAAGGCTTGTTATAGTATGGAACAATGACCATCGCAGCATCTGCTCCCATTTCTTGAGCAGCCTTTGTTAGCCGAAGCGCTTCATTATGATTAACTGATCCCGTTGCGGGGATAAATGGAACTCGTCCGTTAATCGTTTTACTCGCTGTTTCCATCACAAGCTCTCTCTCTTCGATCGTTAGAGAACTAGGTTCCCCAGAAGTCCCGGTTACCGAAATACCATGGCTCCCACTTTCTATTTGCCAGTTAATTAAACTTTTAAATGTCTGTAAATCTAAACTTTCATCTTCCTTAAATGGTGTAATAACTGGTGCAATCGAACCTTTTATAATTTCTTTAGCTTTTCGAATTCTAGACATTTTATCTTCTCCTTCTATACCTTTTTATGGAATCGTTTTCAAGATTAATGTATCATTAAGTTTGAAATATTTAAAATATTTAAAAAGTTTGTATTGCATATAAAATAAATATGCTTTCTAAGGAGGAATTTCATGGATATAAGACAATTGCGATACTTTGCCACTATTGTTGAAGAAGGCCAAATCACTAGAGCAGCAAAAAAATTACATATGGCCCAACCCCCCCTTAGTCAACAGCTAAAAGCGCTGGAGGAAGAACTTAGTACTCTTTTGATCGTACGAAATGGAAAGAATATAGAACTAACAGCAGCAGGAAAAGTTTTGTATAAGAGAGCTACTAATCTTTTAAGTCAGATTGAGGAAACAATTATGGAAGTGAAAGAAGTAGGAGAAGGTCTTAAGGGAACCTTATCAATTGGATCTGTAAAAACATGCTTTTCTTACCTACCTGAACGCATTCGTTTTTTCCGAGAAAAGTATTCAAACGTTACATTTCGTTTATACGAAGGGGATACCTATCGATTATTACAAGATTTAAGAAATAGGCATATTGAGGTTGCTATAGTCCGGTTACCTTTAGAATCAGAATCAGATGACTTATCCTCACTGCCATTACCTCCGGACCATTTTGTAGCCGTTATCCCTGAGACTTGGAATTATGAAAATACAATACGAATAGATGAATTATCAAGTATGCCACTAATGTTGCTACAACGTTTTAAGGGTGTTGGTCAATACGAACTGGTTATAGAAGCTTGTAGAAAATATCACTATGAACCAAATATTGTCTGTCAATGTTCAGACGCTGATATGATTATGTCCCTAGTTAGAGAAGGTGTCGGTGCTTCCTTACTTCCAAGGTCTGTCCTACATTCATTTTCTATGAATGGCCTGAAAATATTGGAGCTTGAAGAACTTCGTATTCAATCAGAGTCCGCCGTTATCTGGTTGAAGGACCGTTACCTTTCAAAAAGCGCTGTTAAATTTATTGAAACTTTTAAGAGGGAATACAATTTAAATATTTCACAGAATTGAGCTTCAGGAAGCCCACTTCTTCAGAGGTGGGAGGAATGAAGTGCTTTTTCCTTTATAGAACATATGTTTATGTTATATATTGTGAATAATCAAAAAAAGAAAGGAGTGACGGGTAATGACGAAAGGGAAGAAAGATTGTTTTGTTATAGAACTCAAGTTACATAAGATACATGGCAAAAGGATATCCTATTAAATCGTTTTGAAATTGCCAGCCAATGTATATCGCAACCCAATTTTGAGCCAATTGTTAACTGAGCCAGTGAGCCACTTTACACTACCTGTCTTTTCCAGAAGAACACCTCGGCTTTATTTGGAGTGGCGGGCATGATACCCTTGTACGGGCGTTAAATTACTGATACTACGCCTTTAAAGTGCGAATTATGCCCGCAGAGGCTCCATGTAAAGCCCACCGAAAAATATGCTATGACATTTAACTTGTCCACTGAAATGGATTGCCTGTTCAATTGCGAAGTGGCTCAATTTTCATTTGCGAAATACAAGCCAATTAGCTGCATAATAAAAACTCTAACTTTAAGGGGTCACTACCAAGTCCTCTTAGACGGGTACCATTTTTAAATTTTGCTTGTATATTTCCATTTATAAATTGCTGACACAATTTTAAAGCGGTGGCAATCTCCACCCTACTGATATAAAAACGCAAAATTCAAATCCTTATAAACATTGTTATATCAACGTTACTTCGAATCATCCATCTTCAGAACAGCCATGAACGCTTCCTATAGAAATGTTGTATTCAGATGTATCTTTTTAGATTTCTATATAACCGACAATCCTATGATATATAAGGGTTTGTCGGTTGTTTTTTTATTTAATTTTATTCATGGATATTTTTATTTATCGAGCTTTATTTTCTGTGAATGGTGGGGATATGATGGGGAATATAAACAGAAAGTCCACCCATCACAGAGTGGTCTTTACTTATTCTTGTGGCCCCTATTATCAAATAACACTACCATTTTTCAACAGAATATAATACTCTTCTTCATCTGTAGACAATCTTAATGAATTACTCTCTAAACTATAATCTGTAATAACATCGCAAGTATGCTCCCATAGCTTTTCTCCACTAAAAGTAATGCATACAACTCCTAACTCACATAAAATAAGAAGAGAGGAGCCAGGTGCATTAAGAATTTCATAGACAATAGAATCAAATTCCTTCATCCATAACATTTCATAATTTTTTAATTCTACACAATAAACTTTTTCATCAATACTTATCAAAATACAATTTTCTGTTTCAACTTCCTGTAATGATGGTTCAATTCCATGTTGCCCTCCAACAATACCAATAAAAATAGAGTCTACTGTATCAGCACCTATTCCATAAAATTTCTTCTGATCTACACAATTATTATTGAGTAGAATGATTTGATTAATATATTTTTCAAATTCAGATCTTGACTCGAATTCATAGAGATTATAATTGTTGATTACTTTCATCATTTCCCTCCATAAAGTTTAACTGTTATTAATTTTTCCCTATCCCATACGGATTCAACTTTTAATACTCCATTAGGACCTGAAAGCAATGATTCTCTTATTATCCTACCATTTTCTTGTGTTTTTAGAATACTAGAAGGATTATCGAAAGCATCTGATAAATTATCAAGCACAAGTTTTCTACCTGTAGCATCATCAAAAATCCCAATGCTATTTAACTGCCTTTCCATAGCAATAGAACGATCGATATTATGCTTGTTTCCGGTTGCATTCCCAAAAATGTACTCCAATTTTTTACCGAAATAAGGTATTCCCTCACACAAATCTGAATCAATATCCATCTCTTCATCTGATATGTCACAACTTGGGTTGTTTGGTTCTTTTTCTTGATCCGGTTCTTTTTCATCAATAGTTTTACCTGTTTCGGCATCTTGCCATTTGCCATCAGGTGTTTGTATTGCTGCACGATCATCAATATATTTAACAACAGGCTTATCCCACCCTAATTTACAAATAGCACTATCTACTTGAGCTGTACCATCCTTATTTACAATCATGGCTTTACCATCAACACTTAAGAACGTACTACCCGAAATAGACATTTGTATTTTGCTACCATTAGGACAGCTTAGATACGGTCTAGGTTGAGGTGTAGCTACATCTTTAACGCCACCATTATCTATAAAATCACGCATTTTTCTAAGGTTTTCATTACTTCCACCAGATGGTGGAGGTATCTTGTTCTCTGTCTTTTTTTCTCTTACATATACAGTTGCACCTATAAAAGATAGATTAGACAACGTTCGAGATACTGTAAGAGGTCTATCACCAGGATCACCATAAATTCTTTCCCAATAACCCAAAAATTCCGAATCTGAAGTTTTAATAACGGGACCTGTATAATGTTCACGATAGTTTTCTCTGACAAAAAATTGTATTTCCGACCAATACGAATTATTAAAACCTACTTCAAGTCTTTGAGTAACAAAAGTTTTCCCACTATATGGTATTCCGACTACAATTTCATAATCATCACGAGCATGAAGCATAGAATACGCTTCGTTACCAGTAGTATATAAATAAGGCGAATAATAACCATCGTAATCAACATCATTTTTTTGAGTCTCTTCATAACCGTTAAAAAGCTTACCGAACCAATCACCAACAGTTAATAAAAACCCTGCAGGCTTTGCTACCATTTCTTTAAATCTGTCGTATGTCCAAGGTTCACTATCCCAGTTTTGCTCGTTCCACCAAAACTTTCCGTAATCTCTTATTTGATCAATTGACTTGTTAACAAAATCTTTATTATCCGTATACTGACCAGTTATAAAATTTGTTTCATCAACAATCGTTTCATACATAGCTTTACCGTAACCGTCGTACTGCATTAATGCTTCATGGTCGTATTCTTTAGATGCTCCTAAAGTCGAAGGTGGCAATATTAAAGAGCAAATTAAACAGAAAATAATAACTAAAGGTAACTTTCGCATGATTTCCTCCTCGAAAATAATAATCACATACCAAATTTACCATATTAAACCTAAACAAGAAATGCATTCTAACTAAAAATACCTTAGTCTTTTTAATCCTAATTGCTTACCATATTAATTGATTGTGGATGGTTGTCACGCTCTTTCAACCAATTGTAGAAAGGCATTGGACGTTCTCTAAATGGAGTTTCTTCTATAGATAGCGATTTATTCGACTTGTTACTTAATCGCTCTACAGCCTTACTATATGCCCCTATAAATACGGATCTTAATGTGCTTGTAACTGTCAGTACACCCTCTTTTATATCCATAGCAATTTTGAACATCACGTTCTTAGCTTTTATAAATTCATACACAGAATTTACTTGTGAAGCTAAGACACATTTATGTAATTCATCTTTTAAGTTATCTGCTAATGGAAGTGAATGCATGAAATCAAATAGCATCACCTGATACTCGTTCATGTATTCTTTTTTCTTTTCTTCTTGCAAAGCGATTTCATCCGCTAGGTTATAAATATTATTTGCTTGTTTAGAACTTAAAAGATTAAAAGAGTTTAAAGATAGGTTTTCAGATTGTGGAGGGCAAACAGCGTCATTACTAGCTTCATCGACTGTCTCTCGTTGGGACACGCTCGATGGGACATAAGGTAAAATGCGATAAATACTAGCACCTTTTATCCCGTTTAATTTTGTACTTGATACCTTTTCGATGATTCCTAACTCAACTAATTTTTTCATTGAACGATAAACAGTCTTTGTACTGATCTCCAATGATGCAGCAATTGTAGCTGCCTTTAAGTGACATACTCCCGGATACTCTAATGAATGAGAAGCAAGTTTGAAAACGATGGCACGCTCTGATTCTGTTAAATCGTAATAGTAAACCGCCATATGGTCCTCCACACTTTTATCCATATCTGCTATTGATTCAAATGTTTTGTAAGTTGCTAAGTATTCAAATGCCATCGTTTTCACCTCACTTTCTACTTCATAACTTCTACTTAAATGTTAGTTTTGTTCGTTATCACATTTTTGTTCAGGAAATTTTTCTTCTACAGCTGCTAAATCTTCGTTTATGATTCCTAGTAGCATATTTGCAAAATCGACAACTTCACTGGATTCATTGTGTTTGATAGTGCCTTTTAAGTGACCCTTTACGGTAGACAATACAAGTACTTGCTCGAATAAATATCTTGATCGTTCTTGCTCGAGCTTGAAATAATTGTTCATGGCTATCCTCCTTTTTGCTATTTAAAAACTCAATCGAGAGCACCAGCTTGATGCCCCCTGTTCAGCTTTTAAATTCCCATATAATTTGGTTCACAGTTGATACAAACATCATCTGGATAATCCACAATATTTACATCTGCTTCATTGAACGTTTTACCGCATATTGAACATGTGATTATAGAATCAAACCAATCAAGCGCTTTTTGGCACTTGGTAATTATTTTGTTAGCTTCATTTGCTCTTTTTTGATAGAAGCTATAATCAGAAATTTCCTCACTGAATTCTTTAAGCGTTATTTCTCCAGCTTGATACTTTCGCATAGATACAATAGCTGCAGGTTTTAATAGTTCAGCTTTAATTGCATATTTACTTTCCAAATCAAGGTTTAAATCTAATGCTCCTACCCAATATTCTTTTGTGTGCGATTCATATATTCGCATTTAACATTCCTCATTTCGATAAATTATTCGTTAAATACATAATAAATGATTCAAATGTACTTTACAACTATTTTATGATTTTAATGCATATTTATTTTCAAAATGTGCTATAATATGTTTAATAATAATATTAAATGAGGTGAATACATGGAGATTACAAAGAAGGTAAAAAGATTGCTGGTTGAATCTGATATGAATGCAACTCAGTTAGCAGAAAAGATTGAAACAACGCAATCAAACCTTTCTCGCAAAATGAAGAACGAATCTTATTCAGTAACAGATTTAATAAAGATTGCAGAAGCTACAGGTGTTAAATTGGAGATTAATTTCATAATGGAAGATGGGACGAAAATTTAATTTGTGGTGGGCAACGAAATGTACGATATTACTCAAGAAGAATTAGAAGATAATATTTCTAAAAGCAAAGATTTTAAAGACTACAAAATATACGCAACAGTTGTTCATGACATCAAAAAGAATTCGCATAAACCATTTTGTAGAAAAGAAGAATTTGTTTTTAATGACAACGGTTCAAAACAAAGCATCAGTTTTCACATTTATCGAGATGTAGTTGAAGTTTCGTCTTGGGATATCAGTATTCCAAGTTACGCTCAATCGATATCACGAAATGAAGATTGGAGAAAGGAATTAACATCTTCGCAAAGGATTAATGAAGCAACTAGCCTATACTTAAGAAAAGTTTATAAATAAACCCTTTTAAACAGATAACTAACATTGGTTGTCTGTCTTTTTTTATATGTACTTTTCCCTCCAAATTTCCTAGAATGGTAATTGGAAATGTAAAGGGAGGAATTTTAAAATGAAAAGATTATTCTACATAGGAGCCATGTCTGCATTATTACTTACTGCCTGTGGTGAGGAAAAAGCTGCTCCTAAAGAGGAAGCTCCAGCTAGTGAACCTGTCGAAGTAAAAGAAGAGCCTGTATCTGCAAAAACAGAAGTAGAAACACAAGAAAATGAGGATGTCAAAGAGAGTGAAAGTACAGACGAAAAAATCAAGAGAGAACTAGAAGGTATCGTTTCCAAGGATTTAAACAGCACTTCAATAACAGAAATTGCAGTGAATAACTATCAAGGCGAAGCTGATAAATATATCGTGTTACCTCATCTAGTTTGGGATGTACCGAATAGTAAAGAAACAACAGTTGAAATGCTCGAAATGTACAGTGATCATATTGCAGCTAATCTTTATGAGCAAGAGGGCATTGAGGAAATAACAGTTTTTTGGGAAGTTCCCTATCATTTAGAAGGTGAAAATATTGCTAAATTTAATTACATGCGTAACGCAAATGGTATGGCTAAAAATGATAAATGGTTAGATTCTGTATTACAATAAGTCACTCAAATGAGTGGCTTTTTTCTTTTGGCATAGAAATCACTTGATTTATATTTCATGTGATTTATAATGGTATTTAAAAAAGGAGTGTTAGGCATGAAACTTACAGAAAAAGTAGAGGCAGTTGTTAAGGCTGCACAGGCTGCTAAAAATGGTGAGGGTGAACATACATCGTATCGAATCTTTAAGGAGTGTGGACTTACACAAGGGGCAATCAAACGCTATGTAGATGGTGTTAGTGACATCAGTCGTATGGGATTAGGCGTAGCTGAAAAGCTTGGTGAATACTATGATAATCATCTAAAAAAATAAATAAAAAACTTTTATAAATCACTTGATATATATACATCACTTGATATATAATAAGAGTATAGAAAGGAGGTGAACGAAATGGATTATGATAAGATTCTAGCTTACCTAGTAGCTATCGCAACAATCGCAAACTTACTTACAAGTTCAGCGAAAAACATAAGCGATATGAAGAGTAAGAAAAAAGAAAAGCGACGCCCCTCAACCAAAGGAAAACGTCGCAAGTAACTCTTAGAAGGAGGTTAGCGCCTCCTTCCCTATAATCTTATCACATCCTAATCATTATGAAAAACATCGGATATGTGGCTGCTTTAGCATTCGCTTTGTATATCTTAACTGACATGGTTGACTGGAAAGAACCAAAGTTTTTTGATTACTCAATGATAGTCATTTATTCATTATGCTTAATTTTAGTTATTGTTAACATCGTTGTATATTTTAAAAAGAAAAGAAGCAGCTAAAGAGTTGCAGTCGAAGTATAGACCATATGATGAATAAACAAAAAAAGCCCAGGCTCAAAATTAATTGAGTACCTGGGCTTATTATTGATTATTGTAAGTAAAGTGTTCCCCTGTAAACGTAATTACCATAATAAGATTCATTTGCAACATAATATAATGTGCCCGCATAACGACCTGGAGCCTGTGGTATAGGTCGTTCTAATACTCTAGATTCATAAATTGATATTCCCTGATAAGTAGATGTATATCTTTCAGCAGAAATAGAGGGACCTCCAATATTAATGGCACTATAATTAAGTGATTGTTCTGTTTCTTGCTCTGTTGAATAATTAATTGATTCAGGTAAATCTGAAGAATCAATTTCCTGCGCTGAAGAACTTAATGCTCCTGGAAAAATCAGAGCCCCACAAACAACTAAACCAGCAAATACTTTAGATATTTTCATTAATATGTACTCCTTTTGTTTTATAGTCTATTTCTACATAATTCTATGAATGCTATAGCATATTAACTTACCCTCGAGTTAACTCAAGTCTATCAATACAAATACCGAATTCGCAAAGGTGAGTTTCCGAAATTTCTATTTTCGGTCACCACATTTTTTTGCTGTATTTTCCGCTTTATTGACGAATACCGCCAAATCACGTCAAGTATAACGCCATTTTTTGGCTTGATAAATATTTTTTCTAATACTAAAGCAACGTTTTTAGTGAACTTATCATCAGAACACTTGAAATTTATATTTTATTCTGTTCGATTCTTAAATAATAATTTTCACTAAATTGTCACTTTAGTATTATGTAATAAGTAATAAGACCAGCTCGGCTAAATTAGCTTTGCTGGTCTTTTAATATGTGCTGTGTTTTCAAATTTAGTTTAAAGCATGTTCTAATTCATTTAGCCAGTGTTTCCCACCATAAACAACAAATGTTGTTTCATTCTCTCCATCATCAAAAACATGAATTCTTTGTGTAACGAAAAGATTTAATCCAAGTTCAACTCGATCTACATCCTCCAAACTAACTTCCCAATATAAATTAGGATTTAGATTTATAGCATGGGCGCAAAATATCAACCGTTGATTTGTTAACAACAAACGACCACCATCAGATTTGGTTACACTGTAATACATATTTCCTAAACCTGAACGTATCGGAAATTCGTTTGTATTCATTTCAATTTCATGAAAGAAGATTTTTTTATTTGTTAGTTTAAATTCATTGGAATCATAAGTAATTTGTTTTGCTTTTGCTGTAATGATATAACTACCACAGTACTCGCAAACATTCTCCTTTGGATCAAATGTTGCAGCACAGTTTGGACAATTTAAAGCTTTAACCATAGCTTCATCGCTCCTAATATGTATTTCTTATAAAGTATACTTTGATGTAGTTTTATAAAAAAGATTGATTATTTAAAAGTTTGACCATATATATATATATATATATATAGTTTTGATAAAAAATAACCTCTTCGGGTATGGTATCGGTAAGAGGTTATTTTTTATTATTCAAATAAAAGGTGGACCGAGAATGTTACCCTAATAAAATCCCAATAATACACTCTATTAGAATTGATAGGTCATTCTCCTTAAAGAATGAATATGATTAGCATTTTCGACTGAAACAGCGAAGACGCCAACGAACGCGGTTTGTGGTGTTTTCATTTCCACTTAAGTAACGCTCAATAGCTTTTAATTTATTTTCGGCAATATATTTGACCATAGAAAAACTGTACCCCCAATTGTTAGATGGTGTCTAACAATTGGGGTACAGTTCAAATCAACAAGGTCTTTTAGTCAATCAGTTTGGATGAATTGTAAGTGCTGCCCCAGGTATATTACCTAAACTATACGTATAGTTAGAGTTTTTAAATAATAAGGCAGTAACATAAAAAGTTTGTGTCTTAGTATGACCATATGGAGATATCTTTAGTGGTTTTACTGGTGTTATTGATGAAAAATATCCACTTGTAGCATCATCTTGTTCTGATGCATAAATTCCTAGTGATAGACTCATTTGGTAGTATATCGTACCACAACTTCCACTTGATTCTAATTGTGCATTCACGGTTCTAATACTAGAAGGATAATCAGTACGATCAGTAATGACTCTAACCTTGCAGTCATCGCCTGCACCTGTGACTTTGTACCATCCACCATCCGCAGCTTTTGCTTGGTTATTATGTACCACAAGGAATCCAATACTTAACATTAGTGCTAAAGCAAATTTTGTAAAACGTTTCATTTTATTTCCCTCCTTTTCGTTATACATATACATTAACATAATTTACATAAAATGTATAAACATATATATATTTGTCTAATATTGGTTTCGGCGTTGTAGTCACAAAATTGTAACAAATCACAAATTGGACAATTTCTAACTATGTCTATCCATCTTCGGATATCATCGTAACTTATATTGAGCAGCAACTAGTCGGTATCAAAGATGAAAATAACAAAATTCAGTGGCAACCTAGACCACCGAAAACAAAGGCTGGTTATAGAACAATTCCCTTTGGTAACGCTCTTGCTGAAATCTTAAGACGCGCTAAAAAAAGACAACTTGAAAATCGTTTAAAGTACGGCGAATTTTATAAACAGGTTCCTGAACATGATTATGTATGTAAAAAAGAAAATGGCGAACATTGTACGCCAAGTGTCATCAAATATAATACTAGAAAAATTAGTGAAAAATTAAACATTACTTTTAACTATCACTCATTACGCCACACACATGCAACAACATTAATAGAGAATGGCTCACCCGTTAAAACTGTACAAAAAAGATTAGGACATAGCAGAGCTGCCGTCACAGAAGATCGCTATGTCCACCTCACTGAGAAAATGGCCAGAGATGCTGCGAACATCTTCGATTCATTCGCTCAAGATATATAAGAATTTCTAACATATTTTTTTATGGTGGGGAATTGGTGGGGAGCCCCACCATTTAACCCTTTTATAAATTAACTAAATACATCGCCAACCCTATCATTACCGAATTACTTCGAATCATCCATCTTCAGAACAGCCATGAATGCTTCTTGTGGTACTTCGACTGATCCTACTTGTTTCATACGCTTTTTACCTTCTTTTTGTTTATCAAGAAGTTTTCGTTTACGGGAAATATCCCCACCGTAACATTTTGCTAAAACGTTTTTACGCATAGCTTTAATTGTTGAACGAGCGACAATTTTTTGTCCAACTGCTGCTTGAATTGGCACTTCAAATTGTTGACGTGGAATTAATTCTTTTAATTTTTCAACGATGACTTTACCGCGCTCGTACGCAAAGTCACGGTGTACGATAAAGCTTAGTGCATCGACTTGCTCACCATTTAATAAGATATCCATCTTCACTAGTTTTGAAGGCTGATAACCAATGAGTTCGTAGTCAAATGAAGCATAGCCCTTCGTATTTGACTTTAAATAATCAAAGAAATCATAAACGATTTCTGATAACGGCATTTCATAAATAATGCTGACACGTGTTGTATCAATATAATCCATTGTCATAAAATTACCACGCTTCAATTGACAAAGCTCCATGACAGCTCCTACATAATCATTTGGCACCATAATTGTAGCTTTTACATAAGGTTCTTCCACTTGATCAATTTTTTGAGGATCCGGCATAAATGATGGGTTGTCAACGTTAATTGTAGATCCATCTGTCATTTGAACATTGTAAATTACAGAAGGCGCTGTTGTGATTAGATCAATGTTAAACTCACGCTCAATACGCTCTTGAATGATTTCCATGTGTAAAAGCCCTAAGAAGCCACAGCGGAAACCAAATCCTAGTGCTTGTGATGTCTCTGGCTCATATTGAAGGGCAGAGTCATTAAGTTCCAACTTTTCTAACGCTTCACGTAAGTCATTATATTTCGCTGTATCGATTGGATATAATCCGCAGTATACCATTGGATTTAAACGACGATAACCTGCTAATGGCTCAGTTGCTGGGCGATTAGCAAATGTAACTGTATCCCCCACACGAGTATCACCTACATTTTTAATGGATGCTGTTAAATAACCTACGTCACCAACTGTTAATTCAGACTGTGGTACAGCTTTCGGTGTGTGTACACCAACTTCAATAACTTCAAATTCTGCTCCAGTAGCCATCATACGAATTTTATCGCCAGGTTTTACTGTACCATTCATGATTCGAATGGAAATAATAACACCTTTATAAGCATCATAAACAGAGTCAAAAATAAGGGCTTGTAACGGTGCTTCTGGATCACCAGTTGGTGCAGGCACTTTCTCTACAATTTGTTCTAAAATATCTTCAATCCCGATACCGGCTTTAGCAGAAGCTAAAACCGCTTCTGAAGCATCTAACCCGATTACGTCTTCAACTTCTTGACGAACGCGTTCTGGGTCTGCAGCTGGTAGATCGATTTTATTGATAACTGGTAAAATTTCTAGGTCGTTATCAAGCGCTAAGTATACATTTGCTAGTGTTTGTGCCTCAATACCTTGTGCTGCATCGACAACTAAAATTGCACCCTCACAAGCAGCTAAACTACGTGATACTTCATATGTGAAATCGACGTGTCCTGGTGTGTCGATTAAATGGAAGATATACACTTCACCATCTTTAGCTTCATACTTTAATTGGACTGCATTTAATTTAATCGTAATGCCTCGCTCACGCTCTAAATCCATTGAGTCGAGTAGCTGTGCTTTCATTTCACGAGATGTTAGTGATTTCGTTTGCTCTAAAATACGGTCAGCAAGCGTTGATTTCCCGTGGTCAATATGTGCGATAATAGAGAAATTTCGTATATTCTCTTGTCTTTTTAAACGTGCTTCTCGGTTCATCTCTTCCACTCCTAATTAAACTATAATGAATTATACTATGAAAGATATGCAAAGTACAACAACAACTAGACTCGAAAGCCTATTACATCAATACTTATAAGTGTTTTTACGGTTTTTAGATTTTGCAAGATAAGGCGTATAAATGCATGGATTTGGGGCTAAATGGAGCTAATAAAAATATGGCGAGCGTGTGTACAGGAATGCGTGAGTAAGAAAGATTGAGGCTAATTGCTTCGGTCTTTTTTTGTTGGTAAATTATAAGAATAGCTCACTTACATAAAAAATAGCACTGCTTGGTACAGTGCATTTCTAGGTACATTCGATAACCCTTCACAGATAATTGTGGAAGGTAATTTTATTTTCTAAATAACTACAGTTAGAACAAAGGTAATCTTTATTTATAAATATAGCACTGTACATATTTGTCCAAGGAATATGTTCAGAACATCTTTCGCATTTATCTACATATTTATCAAGTAAAATACCATTCTCTAAAAAGACATGCCATTGTTTATCCGATAAACTTTCAGATCCATTTTTTATGAGGAGCAATGATATTTCTAACGCTTCACCATCATCAAATCTATTCTCGCTTATTAGTTCTTTCAAATATGAAATAAATTTAGATAGTTCTCTTAATATTCTTTGTTTAAGCTGTTCTCCTTGCATAAAACCTCTCCTTTTTCCATCTACTTCAATTCGACAAAAGGGAATGATTTCCTTCTGAATTAGACAATAAATAATGCAGGATTATACTTAAAGTGTCGTTTTTATGTCCAGGCCAGCTGTTAAACCGCTTGGCGCTTTGATAATGCACTTCAAGACTACACAGAAAGCTGATTGGCCATTTTACAACGGGCAATCAGCTTTTTTGTCGTTTAGAGATGATTAATATACGTTGAATTGAACTACTCGCCACTTAGCTAACGCTTGGAAGTGGAAGTCTTCTGTCGGGATCTGATAAAAAATCCTACCGACAACGCTCGGCGTTTGGGGATACCACCCGCAATAAACTAGACAGAAAACTACTGTCAGTCTTATTATTTTCGCCTATCACAGTAGGCGCCTTCACTGAAAGATAGAATAGCATCTTTATCCAATATATTCAGTAAAGCAACAGGTGCTTACCCGAATTGCCACGGACGATTTGCGCCCGCCTTTTTCCTTGGCTTATTGGCCCCTAATTCTTCTCGACTCATAATTTGCGGTTCCATTCCCTTTTCGATTTGCGAACTAAGTGCTCTCGAAAGTGAATACACATTCGGTGCAAAATAGACCCGATTTGACTCTAATTGGCAAATAGGACAAGTTGATTTGTCTTTATTCCCTGCCATTGATTTAAAAAATAACGTAAACTCTCCACAATCATTGCAACGAAATGTGTAACTAGGCAAGAATAAACCTCCTTATCCTATCATTTTGGCATAATATTTTTATCGAATATTTTTGTAGGGATTGCAATGGTACAACAAGCATTCGGAACATCGACTATGCCATTGATTCGACTTTCAACTGGTGCTGTACTCAGCAGCATATAGGCTTGTTCACCTGTATAACCTAGCGTTTTTAAATACTCAATGGCATTCAAGCATGCCCGACGAAACGCAAGATTAGCATCTAAATAATGTTGTTTCCCATCCTTATTATCTACTGAAATCCCTTGGAAAACGAGGAAATCATTATAGTTTGGATCTACTGGGCCCGGTTGGAATACAGGATTTTCGTAAATTTTATAGGTTTCCATGCCACCTTTAATGACATCCACCTTTAGATCAATCCATCCTGCCATCTCGATACCACCACAAAATGTGATTTCTCCATCCCCTTGTGAAAAATGAAGATCTCCTACCGATAACTTCGCTCCCTCCACAAATACTGGGAAGAAGATTTTCGACCCTTTAGATAGATTTTTAATATCACAGTTCCCGCCATTTTCCCTTGGTGGTACTGTTCGAGCTCCTTCCTTAGCTACTCGATCAAACTCAGCTCCTTTTAATGTGCCGAGCACTGCCCTCTCCGGAGTCGGTGCATTGGCCAACGTTGGAACCCGGTTCGGATTGGTCATGATGAGTTCTTTTTCTCGTTCATTCCATTTTTGCAAAAGTTCCATAGAGGGAGCAACGCCTATTAAGCCAGGATGGATAATCCCAGCAAACTTCACACCAGGTATATGTCTCGAAGTCGTATAAATGCCTTCAAAATCCCAGATTGATTTAGCTGCTTCTGGAAATTCGTCAACTAAGAAACTTCCCCCATTCTCTCTTGCGAAAATGCCGTTAAACCCCCACGCCGAATCTTGAAAAGTACCAATATCTAAAATATCTACGACAAGTAAATCTCCAGGTTCAACGCCGTTCACATAGACCGGTCCACTCAACACATGAACACGTGCAAGATTCACATCTCGAATATCATTTGGACTATCATCATTTTTAATTTGTCCATCTGTCCAGTCTTTACATTCCATTCTAAAAGAAGTACCTGGATCTACTGAAAATGCTGCTGGTATGTCTGGGTGCCATCGATTGTGACCGGGATGTGCCTGTTCTTCCATTGATTTGCTTAAATCTAGTTTGTACAGAGTTTTCACCATTTGATTTACTACCCCCAGTTTCTATGTAAGTGATGTATGCGATTTCATATTATCAAGGATAAATAGAAATGTCAAACTATTACGAACATTCTATCTTTAGGTTAAGCAACTAAAATCTAGAATGAATTGAGGGCAGTCAAATGTATTATTTCTTATTTAAAAACCTCACACATTCAGTATCCCCTTTAACTCATCGTAATTCTCCAAATGTTATGATTATTTATTAAAAAAATGGATGCAAACAACTATTTATATATAGTTGATTATTTAATTTCTTTGTCATTTATTGTGCATCTAAAAATGGTTTGTAACTAGGATCATTAATTTTTCCTTTTTTATGCAAATATGTACCAAAAATAAAGTACAGTATTAACATTGGAACGCCAATGTAGAATGAAAATCTCGTATCTGGACTGTAGGCTGTGTAAATCGCAATAGCAATTAATGCGAATAAACAAAGAATGGTTGGGATTGGATAAGTACGCATTTTAAATTTTAGCTTATCGACTGATCCGCCATTTTTTCACCAACCATTTTCTAAATTTATAATGGGAAAGATAGCTTCCAAACCATCCAAGCAACGTATTAAAACCTGCAATAGAAGTTAACCAAATGAATACTTTATCTGGTGAAATAAAGTTCGTAATAAGAGAAACTTGTCCAAGAAACAAAGTTAAGATTACCGCATTCATTGGAATACCACGTTTATTTATTTTTCCTAATGCTTTTAAACAACTAGTCCCACACGCTCTGACCCCTTAAAGAGGATACTTGAAACTTCAAACTAAAAGGCATAAATAGCGTGCCATTTCCTCTGCAATCAATAAAAAATGATAAAGAGTGCTTAAGATTTTCCTACAAAAAATATCCAGCTACACTTACGCGCACTCTGGATATTTTATGACTAAATTATATATTTATTGATTGTTGAATAAGGCTTGTTAACGTATTAACACCTTTTTGTTCTAAATGTACGCCGTCTGAAGCAAAAAATTCTGGGTGGTTGATAGCAACCGAATGCCAATCAATCAATGTAATATTATCATGCTCTTGAGCTTTTTGTTGTAATGAAGAGTTTACATTACTTTCCCATGAGCGAGGTACTCGAGTATTCACTAAATAAATATCGGCATTGGAGAAAGCTTCAAGTAGTGTATCAATCTGATCATTCGTAAAGAAACCATTTGTGCCAAGTTGAATAATAACGGCTTTATTTGGCTGATTAAAACTAGCATAATTAGGTGCCAATTGGATTGCTTGTGAAACTTGGCGGCCAATTTTTGCATCAATCGTAATGTTTGGATAGATGTTATGTAAGCTTGAAGCGATATCTATCATTAAAGAATCTCCAATAGCTAATATTCCATTATAGGATTCACTTTCAGGGGTAGCAGTTGTATCATTTTCTCCTTGCTTAGGTTCTTCATTATCCGATTGAGCGCTAGTTTCTGCTTTTTCATTCTCACCATTCGATGAATCACTTTCTGATGTTTCTTTTTCCGCTACGGCATCCTGTTGCTTCGAAGGTTGTTCTCCACCGCTTATTTTAATTTCTGTTGGTTGAGACTCTTTTGACTCCGTTTTTCCTTCACCTACAACACCTGTCATCCCAGTAAAAAATACTAAAAGGAATAGTGGAACGAGCAACGTTGAAATTTTTCTAGCAAACGTAAGGCTGCTCCATTTATTTTTATTAATAACAAGATGCTGTCGATAATAGGAGCGGAATCCTTCCTTCCGTATTGGCATTTCGATAAAACGATACGATAGTTCAGCAATCACCAAAATAAGAACTAATTGTAATGCAACGCGCCAGTACGCAGGATTACCTATTTCATGGACTGGCGTACCCAATACCATAATCGGATAATGCCATAGATAAATTCCATACGATCTTGAACCTATCCAACGTAGAGGCTTCAAAGAAAGTATTTTTCCTAAAATGCTAATTGGATGACAAACACAAGCTATTAATATAGCTGCATTCAAACAGAATAGGAACATGCCTCCTCTATATAAGAAAGTTTGATATTCATCTACAAAAACAATACTTAAAATGAAAATACTAAAAGCAACCAAGCTTATTGCATTTAGTTTATTGACATGGTCAGTAGATAGTTTTTGAGAAGATAGTCTTTTCATCGGCCAAACGAGCGCTAGCCAGCAACCTATAAGTAATTCAAAAGAACGCGTATCTGTCCCGTAATATACTCTGCTTGGATCCGCTCCTGGCTCATACAGCATGCCCATTAACACAGCTGAGCATAATGCACCGATAATGATGTAAATGGCTAATTTAGCCGGCTTTTTAACAAGATAAAGCCCTAGCATTAACAGGATTGGCCAAATAAGATAAAATTGTTCCTCAATGGCTAAAGACCATAAATTTTTTATAGGTGAAGGAGATCCAAAACTATCAAAATAAGAGAGTTTATGAAAAATGAACCACCAGTTACTTGAATAAAAAATAGAGGATATTGCATCTCCACGCAATGTATTAAGAAGTTCCTTATGAAATAAGGTAGCCCAAGCGAATGAAGTAATATTCATTACGTATGCAGCAGGTAGTAGGCGTCGAAATCGCCCAATCCAAAATTCACCTAAACCTACCGTTAACTGATTTCCTTTTAAGGGTAAAACAGTAGAAGTAATTAAGTAACCCGATAAAACAAAAAAGATATCAACTCCTAGGAATCCACCACTGGCCCATCTGAAGTTAAAATGATAAGCTATCACAGCTAGTACTGCTAAAGCTCGAATCCCGTCTAATCCCGGGATATAACGATGATTGACTACCTTGCCTGACATAATATTCCTTCCTCTTCTTCCGATAATCCATAAACTTTTGCGACATTTTTTATAATATAAACGTTAGTTTTAAGTTAATCGTCCCCTTTTAAATAATGAATCAGTGCATTCACTTATATAAATGACGGATGAGTATTTATAAAAGTTTAAATTTTATCACATAAACAACACTAAATTCTTCTTCTCATATGTAAAGTGCCCTTTATTCTTTTGGGATAAAGGAATATTTTTCCATTAAAAAAGCATCTCCAAAAATGGTAGATGCTTCAAAAGCGTTTTCCGCCTATTGCATATGCCGCAAAACTTTTACAATTCATAGTCAAATCTTTATGTGCTGACTCGAAAATTATAAGACAAGAAACGAATAATTAAAAGGCTTAACTTCTAGTTTCCCTAAAAAAATTCCTGACATTTTTGCTAAATTAAATTTGGCAAAAAGAGAGACTATAAATTCGCTAATCTCTATTGTTTTTTATTCTTGTTTTTCTGTAACGAAGGATTTTGCTATAGCTTTTCCTATTACAGCAATTGTACGATTCAATTCTTCTTCTGTATTGTCAATTCCACCTATTTCGATTAAGATCATTTCTTTTGTTAAATCTTGATTATAACGTCCATCCACATTGTCACCACTTTTTGATATAACACCTCTGGAAATTTTCGGCACAATTTCATTCATAGTAGCTGATAGACTTTCTGCATAAGCAGTATTCCATCTATAATTCTTATGCTCTGCACCAATGACAATGGCAATCCGTGCATACGATTCGTTATTATGGGTTATCGTTGTCGCATTTTTCTTGGCAGAATCTCGATGCAAATCAATCACTAAATCGTAGGATTGCTCTTGTAAACGTTTTGCTAAATAAGGACGGACGACGTTGTAAGCATCCGGAAAAAGTTTTTTCTGAAGTTTTAATTCCTTCATCACATCAACATCTAAAACGTCCGTTTGTATACCGTTCATACTAAAATGCTTAGAGATAGTATCTTTTAAACTAAAAATATTTGTTTTTTCATCATAAACGGCCGCTTTCCCGCTAACAGCTTTCACTATTGGTTGATATGATTCCTGTGAATGAGTAAATACTAACAATACTTTAAATGGATCTTTTATTTCCTCTTTTGTTTCCTCTTTTGTCTGCTCAAGGACACTTTGTTCAGGTAAATTAGTAGCGGCAAACACGACTGGTTTATCCTCTGGCTCTTTAATCGGAGTCGATGCTTGCTTATTGAACGGAAGTTGCCCTGCAATGACAGGTAATACGAAGAAGAACAATAATAAACCAAATGACCACTGTAGTTTTTTTAGCAAAGTCACACCCTCCTCCCCTTATCGTATGGAGAGGATGTGCCTTTTAGAACGGAAAAAATTATAGATTATTTGCCCATTTCATAAGCATAGATGATACAAGTTTTGCATAATTATCTATCCAATAATCGGCTTCCTTTGGTGTGACCATCAGCTGTGTATGCGAGCCTGCGAAAGTCTCTGCAAACAATTGCTGACGCTCTTCTTTAGACCATGTAGCCCATTCACCAAAAATCGGCTGTACTAAAGACATATCTAGTTCTTTATTTATATCTGGTTGCCAAGACGACAATGACAATTTTGATGAAGGTTTACTCCGTTCTGACACCCGTGCAGCTATAGAACGTAGCATTACCTCTACAGCATCTGCAATTAATACAGGTGCATCAACTACTGTTGGGATACCAATTGCGGTAACAGGAATGCCAAGCATCTCATATGAAATTTCCTTACGCTTATTTCCTACACCTGAACCAGGGTGTATCCCTGTATCCGTTAATTGAATTGTTTTACATAAGCGATTACTAGCTCTTGTTGCAAGTGCGTCTACTACAATAATTAATTTGGGCTTTAGACGTTCTGCCAACGCCGCTACAAATTCACCCGTTTCATATCCTGTTTGGCCGGTTACACCAGGCGCATACATGACAAATTTTTCATCAATTACATCTAAACTATGCAAATGATCAATAAGATATGGTCCTATAGCATCTGGTGTAATTGTACGATTACCTAGACCAATAATTAAAATTTTGTCATCTTCATTCCATGACATGGATTCATGCATTTTTTTAAAATTCACAAGCAATTCTTTCTCAAGCTGCTCAAATCCATCTCGATCTTCTAACGTCAAAGTAGGCACAGAAAGAGTAATGTACTTCCCTTTCTTCTTTCCGATTTGCTTTTCACCTTCTGCATCAACGAGCACATCAGTGATTTTTACCCGACCAGCATTGAGATCTTCAATTTGAATACCACTCGACTCTTTAAGTGTATCTTTTTGCTCTTTCGTTTGATGTAAAACAACCTCTTCAGACTCATCAATCAAATCCGTACGTTGCCAATTAAAATTTTGCATACAGTTCACCTCAACTGTAGTTTGTTCAAACTGTCAAGTAAATATTCTTTGCATTTATCTATTGCAATTTGTCCTAGCGTTTGTTAAAATGATTTTTGTTGTATTGACACAAGAAATCAATGAGAAGATATCATCTCGTACCTATTTTAGGAGGTGAAACATATGCCAAACATTAAATCTGCGATTAAACGCGTAAAAGTTAACGAAAAAGCTAACGCTGCTAACACTCAAGCTAAATCTGCAATGCGTACTACAGTGAAAAAAGCTGAAAACGCTGTTGTTGCTAAAGCTGAAAACACGCAAGAACTTTTACAAGCAGCTTACAAATCTTTAGATAAAGCAGCTTCAAAAGGACTTATCCACAAAAACGCGGCGGCTCGTAAAAAGTCTCGCCTTGCTAAAAAAGCGTAATTGTTGTAAAGGATCAGTATACTCTATTAAGAGTTGCTGATCTTTTTATTTATGAAAAAATAAACTACGCCTAATTGAAATAGTTGTCCAACTGTAGCTTTACTTTCGCGAAGATAATTTTGCCACTGTCACTTTATTTTCCCACTATAATACTTACTAAACGACCATAAAGAGCTGCCCCTATTGCTTCGGACAGCTCATCAATAGTTGTTTTCATTCTATACAAGCGTTATCTCCTTAGAGTTGACGCAGTAAGAAGAGTTCTAAATAACGCTCACGATTGCCTCCTGTTGATTTCAGTTGTAAATCGACCTCTGCTAACTGATATAAAGCCTTCAATAAGCTTTCCTCTGATGGACGAATACGCTGCTCAACCATCAACTTGACGCGATAAGGATGGATTTTTAAATTTTTTGAGATTTGCTGTGGATGATAACCCTTTTTTAATAAATAAAAGACATTGGACATCGTACGTACATTTGATGCAAGTAATCCAACAAGCATGATAGGCTCTTGCTTTTGACGTAGTAAATCGTGATAAATAGATAATGCACCAACAGAATCGTTTGCAAAGTAAGCATTTAGCATTTTAAAGGCATCCTGCTCTAACGTTTTTGCTACTAAATCCTCGACTAGCGTGGCAGTTATTTCACCACCATCTCCTACATAAAGAGTTAGCTTTTCAATTTCCATTTGCAACTGTAGCATATTTGGTCCAACCATTGCGACAAGCTGCTCAATCGCATTTTGTTTTATGCTGTTGCCCTCTGCTTTCACAATACTTTGTATCCACACAGCTAAGTCCTGCTCCTTTGGTGTTTCAGCTTGGACTAATAACGCATGCTCCTTCATCATCTTTGTCACTTTTTTACGTTCATCCAATTTCTCATAAGGAGCGATAAAAACTGTTATTGAAAAATCAGAAGGGTTAGCAAGCCATGCTTCTAAGCGTTTTATATCATGGTCAATTTTTTCTTTTCCTTTTTCGGTTGCCTTTAAAAAGGATGCATTTTTGGCAATAATAAGCTTTCGCTCAGAGAAAAATGGAATTGTATCTGCTTCATCTATAACGGCATCCACTGGCATTTCTTCCAAATCAAATGTTGACATTTCTATCTCTTCTTCGGGTCCTATCGCTTCTTTTAATCGTTTAACTGTTTCATCTATAAAATAGCCTTCTTCACCAACGAGTAAATAAACTGGCGAGAGCTCTCCTTTTTTGATATTATTCCAAACCGTTGAAATCATAATTTCCCCTCCATGTAGCAATACTACTAGTATACATGATTTATATTCCTTTGTGACTTTGACCGAATTGTGTCGATTCTTTGCCATATGGCAAATTCTCCTTTTCGATATAGCTTTTATGAAATTGATGTCTTATAATAAATAACAGAATTGGAGGGATAACAATGAATCCATTTGAAGGAAAAAACATACAATGTCGCCGTAACGATGCAACTGATTCAGGAGTTGGCTTCGGTGTATCATTTGGAATGTTTTCACTTATGTTTATCATCGCAATAGTAGTGGAAGTAGCATCTAGATAATTAATTTTATGTCAGGAAAAAGACCTTGCTCATTGGACAAGGTCTTTTTCCTTTTGTACAAACCAACTATTCTCCAGAATTCTTACTTCAATCGTCCCATCTATCCCAGTTGTTAACGTAGATAAATATCGACTTGTAAAACGCTCCACAATCTCTTCATGTGGATGACGGTAGCGATTATTGAGCCCAGCACTGAAAATGGTTAGTTCGGGCCGTAACAGCTCTACAAACGGCTCAATACTTGATGTTTTACTGCCATGGTGTCCAGCCTTCAACAATGTCATGTCCGCTAATTGCTTGTTGTAAAGATGAATAAGCTCCTGTTCACCATGCTCCTCTAAGTCACCAGTTAACAATGCTCGAAATGACCCCTGTTGCATATATAAAACGATTGAATCATCATTCCCCTCATAAAGAGTGTCACGGGGCCATAAATAATGAAAACTAGTTTTTCCTATACGCCACGCTGTTCCCTGCATTTTTTCTTTCACAGGAACTTTTTTCTTTTTGGCTTCCATCAGTAAATCCCGCATTACAGGCTTGTCCATTGAACCAGGAGTGAGGTGTATTTCATGCATGTTAATCTCTTGCAAAATCTCTTCAGCGCCCTCTACGTGATCGGCATCCGCATGAGTGGCGATAAAAATATCAATGTCTCGTATCCCTTTTCCTTTCAAAAACGGTACAACAACTTGTCTCCCGACCTCATATGGGCTGTCTGACGTCTTCCATATGTCCTGCTCAAAGCGTAGTAAGCCGCCTGAATCAATAACATACACAGCCCTTCTAAACGGTAATTCAATAACTGTACAATCACCCTGACCAACATTTAAAAATGTAAGCTTAGTTTCGTTAAACAACATCGGCGATAAATGAATACACAATGCAGGAATGAACATAACAACCGCAAATTTACCATATTGTTTTATTTCGATAAAATAGAAACCCGCTAATACACTGATCAATGCTACGCAAATAAGCCATATAGCAGGCTGCCCTGGCGACCACAGCTGAAACGGCAATTCCTGAAGGTATAAAATAAACTTTGTAAGCCAAACACGGAGCGGCTCGTATCCAACAAACAAAGCTTTCGCTACTGGCATCGATATAATCGTTATGACAAACAAAACAATATTAACAGGCAATATAACAAGGGAAAACAGTGGTACGAAAATAATATTTGCCAAAAATGATGAAATAGAAATTTCATAAAAATGATGGAGTAATAATGGATAAACAAGAAGCTGGCACACAAATGTAATGAAAAATGAACGGATTAACCAGTTCGTGGATAGTCTTAAAATGACGCCAGAATAGACAAGACTAACCGTTGCTAAATATGACAATTGAAAGCCAATCTGATAAATGACACCTGGTTCAAGTAGGACAAAGCAAATAAAGCTAATTGCTAGAGCATCATCAATCGATATTTGCCACCTAGCGTAACGCATCAGCATGATTAATTCTACAACAGATACTGCGCGCCATACGGACGGAGCACCACCAGCTAGCACCCCATAGATAGGTAAGATGATGAGTAAAATTAAGGTCGCCATTTCCTTCCGTACGCCTATACGTAGGAGACCTTCAAAAAATAACCATGAGACAAGTGCCACATGCAAACCAGAGATAGCAAATATATGAGTGATGCCAAGCTTTTGATAGGCTCTTTGAAGCTCATGATCGACTTGATCCTGCGATCCTATTAGAAGTGCTTGTGCCTCTGCAACTAGTGACTCAGGGAATGTTGTTTCAATATGTTTTTTCATAGAATGTCTCTGTTTAGCAAGAAACGAACGAATGGATTTTTTCTCTTCTATAAAGGTCCAGCTTGAAACTTCAAATATTCCTCTAGCACCTTTACTGATCAAATATTTTTCCATAGAAAACGCATACGCATGTGCAGGTGGAAGAGGTGCTATAAGTTCTCCTTGAACTTGATAGGTTCTACCTGTCAATGAAGTAGTTTCATAAAAGCTTTTCTCTTCTTCTGATGAAAATGTATAGACGACATACAACTTCTCACCTGTTTCAGGTTTGACAAAGCCTCTAAGCTTTTGACCATTTATTTTATATTCACTCGACCAAGTTATTTGGAATGTTGACGGTAGAGGGGGAGATTCCGTCAATTGAAATGTAACGATGAAGAAATAGGAAAGAAATCCAAAGATGATAACAAGCGCTGAAATTAAACATGTTTCACCTTTCAATTTAAGCCATAACGCGAAAAGCCAAAGAATAGCGAGTAGCCAAGCTGACTTGTGTGCCGCTATTGAGGCAACAAGTACAGCTAGTGCTACGTAAATCCATTTATGCTTTAAAGCTTTTTGCCAAATAATGCACTCACCTTCTGTTCATATGGGAGCAATTTTTCTGCAGGCATACCACTTTCACGAAGTTCATTTAGCATGTCTATGTACAAGGCTAATTTTTCGTCGCTTAAAAAGTCAATTTTACGTTCATCAAACGGAACGTGTACGACCTCTACACCTGCTTTTTCAAATAATTCTTGTGCATAAGGGTTATTTTTATAATCCGTAGCGTAATACACACGTTCAATACCTGCTTGAATAATAGATTTCGTACATGGTAGACATGGGAAATGTGTAACATATAAGTCTGCACCTTTTGTAGGCGTCCCATATTTAGCACATTGTAATAGTGCATTCATTTCAGCATGCACTGTGCGCACACAATGGTTATCAACAACATAGCAACCATTTTCAATACAATGTTCATCACCCGTAATTGAGCCATTATAGCCACCTGCAATAATTCGCTTATCTCTAACGACAGTCGCTCCTACTGCAAGCCTTGTACATGTACTACGTAATGCGAGTAAATGGCTTTGCGCCATAAAAAATTGATCCCAAGTAATTCGCTCCATATGACTACCTCCGAAAATTTACTAATATTTATAATGATTATTTACGCTGTGCCTTTATGGCAACAGTCCTTTTCTACTATAGTGTAGCCCTTTTTGAAAAGAGTCGTCAATATCTCAAAACTTACTACCATTACTTAACAGTAATGAAATCCTTCAGCTTCTCAAACGTTTTTTCGCCAATACCACTCACTTTTTTCAAATCCTCAATTGTTTTAAAGCCGCCATTCTCCTCACGATACGAAATAATGCTTTGAGCCTTTGATGGACCAATACCTGATAATGTCGTAAGCATTGCTTCATCTGCTTTATTTAAATTGACCTTTTGATCTTTCATACCGCTGTTACTTTGTGATGTTCCGCTAGTAGGCATCGTCAAGAGATTAGAGGAAATTTCGTCTAGCTTTTCACCCTTTATAGGAATGTAAATAACCATCTCATCCTCAACTTTTTGCGCATGATTAATGAGTTGCGTATCAGCATCCTGCGTATAGCCACCTGCAAGCTGTACGGCATCTATAATGCGCTTGTCGGGCTGTAGCTCATAGACACCCGGATACATAACAGCACCCTTTATATCAACAAATACCTGCTGTATGACCGCTTCATCAACAGATTCTTTCATTTCATGTTGTTCAATAGGTTGGATTGTTTCGATGAGCTCTTCTTGGGGAGGTGAAGAGTCAGAACTCGAAAAAAAGAAGTAACTAAGTCCACTGATTACAAGTACGCCGGGGATCAACATACTTTTTTTATACTTTTGCCAAAAAGATTGGATCATCAAATAACATCCTTTCCTTTGCAAAAGGTAATCATATGGAGTCTATTTCATCTTACAATATCATTCATGTGTTGAAAAGATAAATTATCTATTAAGACAAAAACGAAGGCATCCCTGAGCTGCAGTTTTGAGATTTATCGAGAACTTTTGATTGTTTATCGACCAACTTTATCGATTTATCTACCAACTTTATCGATTTATCTACCAACTTTTTTAATTTATCTACCAACTTTTTTAATTTATCTACCAACTTTCGAAAAATATCGACATCTACCTTCATGCAACACTATCTGACCGCACTAATTATTTGCGTATAAAAATTTTCACATCAAAAAAAGCGCGAGAAATCAATGTTTCTAAATTGATTTCTCTCACTTTTTAAGGTTTCGACCAGTTTTGTCCCAGCCTCTTTTCAACATTACTTTCTACAAGCGTTATTCTGCTAAGATATCTTTAAATTTCGCTTGAAGCTCAGTCGATAAGATTCCCTCATTGTTAAAATGGCGAATAAACACATTTTGCATCACATCATCCTCCTGAGCTGGATTCATCAGCATTAATATATGATTAATCTTCTCCGCGAGCTGTACTGGATTGGCATACATCGTATTCCATGCGCGAACCTTTAACTCTAAATCTGTACCGAGGGCCGCCTCCTCCAAGTCCTGTATTGATACTGGCTCACTAAAATGTGCATACGGGTCTTCATATGTATCTGTATGTAAAAAATGAATACAATCATCTAATTTGTCTGCCACACGTATTGTATCCACAAAAACGCCTTGATCATTTTCATATAGATAGCTATTTTCTAAAATTAAAAACGGTGCGTGTTGCTGAATACCGACTACTCGTTTTTTTAATTGAGGTGTAATAAAGGTTAAACCATGCTCTAGCTGCAATGTTTGAACGTACATAGAAAAATTACCGTTTTCAGCAAAATCACTATATGTTTTTGGACGATAATAAAATTCAGCGTCTAAATCCTCTGCTTCAATCGTCCATTCTACTTCTGGGCAATCAAAAACAACGCGTAGTGCCATTCCATTCGCTGTTTTTCTGAGCTCATCGTAAATATAAAACTGCTCTGGTTCTACTTGACCTACCTCACTTATAATATTGTTAAACGTAAGAGAAATAATTGATTTTGCAGTAAAGCCTCCTGCCATATCAAATGTTAATTCCACTTGAGTAGCATTACGGCGAATACTAACTATTGTTGCATCATGAAGACTTTGCTCAAAGACCTCTCTCTCCTTCGGTTTCATATAAGCTAATGTTCTCTGCTTTTCCTCATATGCCGCATCGAGAATATTTTCAAATAGCTGTTCCTGTTCATTTCTCCATCCTAAAAAATCTTCTCGTACATGCTTAGGAACATCTGGTGTATTCAACGTACCATCTAAAACATATGTATGAAATCGCAGTGGTAAATCGTTCATTAAACTATCGCGTACTTCATCTAACTCTTGCTTCTTTTCCTTATATAGATCAATATCATTTTCCTTTGCATAGGCAAGGCTCTGTGTCCACTCTTCATCAGATTCGTATATAAATAGTTTCATCGCATTTTCATATGCTTTTTTCTCTTGCAATGTTAAATGCCACATAATTTCAGCTCCTTTAATTGGGTAGTAAAAGAAAAAACTTTTGGCACAAGTTGATCTACGTTTCGACTGGTCGACTCCTTGGGGATCAGCGTCACAGATGAGAACCTAGAGCGAGCACATTGGGTCACGAAGGCGTTATCACATCC